>CAIQUS010000238.1 GCA_903875045.1 uncultured Bacteroidales bacterium | reverse complement strand
TCAGCCCAAGATGAGGTTTCCTTTAAGGGTCGTCGTAGACCACGACGTTGATAGGCTACAGGTCTAAAGGCAGTAATGTCATAGCCGAGTAGTACTAATTACCCGTAAGCTTTCTTCTATGACAAGCTTTTAATTAATCGTTGTGTTTTCTTTCCTTATATGTCGTATGATACACGTCACACTACAGACTTTAGTCTGTAGCTAGACAAAGATCTTACGGTGACTATAGCAGTGGTGTTCACCTCTTCCCTTTCCGAACAGAGTCGTTAAGCCCACTAGCGCAGATGGTACTGCAGTTTTTGTGGGAGAGTATGTCGTCGCCGATCTTTTTTAAACCCAGCCTTACAGCTGGGTTTTTTTTTGCGGTACACTCTCCTGTTACCACTTTTTTCCATACCTTTATACTCTAATTCATACCTCCGGAATGCCTTGTAATTTCTATCGTTTCCTGCAAATTACAGCCCTGCTCATGTTGGGTATTTCGCTCAATACTTACTCACAGCTGCCAGATACTGCCAAATCAGAACAAAGAAAAACTGAATCCGCTGATAGCATCCTAAAAGCTCAACGAACCGCAGCATCTAATAAAATACTGCTCGACTCCATCAAAAAACACCGGGATTCAATACAGGTACTTTTCTTCTATAGCGATTTTGAAAAGCTCGGTAAATTGAATTTGCATCAAAATGATACGGCCCTTGATGGCTTTCAAAACTATGACCTGCTTTATAAACATGACAGGTTTTACGCCACACTTGGAAACATTGGCCAGGCATATCGCTCCTTAACACCATTCCATTCACCGGTAGAGAATGGATTTGATTATGGCATCCACAGTTCTGACCAGTACCTGTATAAAAATGACAGCGTCAAGTATTATAAAGTCTATAAAACATATACCGAGTTGTCCTATATTCAAGGCGCTAAAAAAGAGCAGAATTTTCATGCTGTTTTCAGCCGGAATATTTACAGAAGCTTTAACCTTGGCTTCGATTTTCGTGTGATGAGCGCACCTGGCTCCTATTCCTGGCAAAAAACAAATCATATAAATTTCGTTCTGACTTCCCAGTTCTTCACTAAGAACAAACGTTATGGTGTGATCGCAAACCTTACACTGAACCGCTTGATTAATAATGAGAATGGAGGTCTGAAAAGCGATAGCCTGTTTGAGAACAACCTCGAACCGAACAGAATGGTCATTCCCATAAATCTGAAAACTGCTCAGAACAGGATCAAGGAAACCGGTTTTTTTATGAAACATTATTTCGACCTGACCAGGCATGCGAACAATGAAAAGGATACCTCTCTCGGCTCCAGGAACAGAACAGAACTTGGCAGATTGACCTATTCATTCCAATATAACCGGCAAATCCAGAATTTCATAAACAATCCGATAGACAGCGGATTTTTTCCTCCGGCTCTCCTTGATACAGTTCGCACCTTCGATTCACTGACCATAAAAAAAATCATCAATGAAATTATCTGGTCCAACCCGAGTTTTAAACCTAACCAGAAACTCCGGATTTTCCAGATCGAAGCAGGCATCAGGCAGCAGTACAGTGAAGTCTCATTGCATGGCGTCAAACATTTCTTCCTGCAGTTTATCCCTCATGCCAAAATCGAATTTAACCCGTTTTCAAATTTAAAACTTGAGGCAAGAGGCGATTATGTACTCGGCGATTATAATGAAAGTGATTTAAGCCTCAGAGTGAAACTATCAACCATTCTTGGCTCTCAGTCAAAAAATGCAGGAACTATTTCACTAACAGGAAATTACATTTTCCAGCAACCTGGTTGGTTTTATACCCAATACCAGGGAAATAGTTATCAATGGGATACTACCTGGCTGAAGCAAGGGCTGATTTCCGGAGGATTCAACTATTCTTTCAGATTTTTCGAAACCGGCGTGAATATCAGCCGGATCAACAACTTTATCTACCTTGATTCCTTAAGCCAGCCCCGGCAATATCAGAAAGAATTTGGCTATATACACTTTTACCTGAACGGAACACTCAATCTTAAACGATTCAAAATCAAAGCGCAATTGGTTTATCAAACAGTTCAGGGTACCACCGTGTTGCGTCTTCCTGCCTTCATCGGGAATCTGGCATTTTATTATACACAACCACTGTTCCATGGGGCAGCGGTTCTTCAACCGGGGCTCAATTTCTTTTACAACACATCTTATTATGCAGATAGCTATAATCCTGCGGTGCGATCCTTTTACCTTCAGGATGCAAAAGAAACCGGCAACTACTTATATATGGATGTTTTCATCAATCTGAAAATTCAGCGGGCCAGGTTCTTTGTCACCTATACGCATTTCAATGCAAGTTTTATGGGGCGGGCCTATTATACCACACCACACTATCCCATGCAGGATGGCGCTTTTAAATTTGGGGTCGCATGGAGATTTCATGATTAATTCATCGATCGGGCGCCCTACATTGCAGTTTCCTTATTGAAAGACAATCGTTTGCCCCGGTTTGGTTTTTATGGTTAATACGCCATTCTTTCCAAAACGTACCTTCCGTGCACCATTCACCACTATTTTCGCTTTCCCTAAAGGGTTTTTCAGATGCAATTCACCTCCCTTTTCTGAAAATATTTTCACCAGTTGGGTTTTTCCATCCTTTCGGGTTGCTGAAACAAGGAATGCTCCCTGCGCCCTCAGGTTCTGAAAGGAAGCATCCTTCCACTTTTCAGGAATGGCGGGAAAAATCACGATAAGATCATGATTGCTTTGCATCAGCATCTCCTGGATGCCTGAAGCAAATGCGAAATTTCCTTCGAGTGTAAATGGTCGGTAAGTAAAAGTCGATTTTCCGGTACCCGATTGATCTCCGTTGGCATGAAAACTATTTGACAGGCAGAAACAACCGGCAAACGTTCTCAATGCTTCCGCTGCGCCATCTCCATTGAAGGCACGGGCCTGTAAATTTCCCAGCCATGCATACGAATATCCACACCAGTTATCCGTTCCGTTTCTCTGCAATTCACGAATCGAGGCTGAAATGATTTCTTGGTCAAATCTGCCAGCATTCCAATCATAAATCCCAAGCGGATAGATGGACATCAGGTGAGAAAAGTGCCGGTGAGATACATTGTATGGAAAACCAGGTGCAATGAGCAAACTGCCTGAATCGGAAAGTGCCAGATCTGGCCAACTGTTCAAACACCGGTTCCATCGGATTAAATCGTCAGTTTTTCCAAGCTCAGTGGCAAGTTCAGAAGCTGTACCGTATAACCATCGGATGAGTGCCAGATCGTAGTTGGTGGTGTGTGTAAACCATGCCTGTGGGGTATTGTCATTAAATTCGGGACTTGAACTAAGCGGTAATTGACAAAATTTTCCCTTTTTAACTGATAAATTTTCAATAAACAAAGCAGCTTTGCGAATGAACGGATAGGCTTCATGTTCAAGAAAAGCAAAATCACCACTGTATTTCCACTGATTGTAAAAGTGTTGCGCCAGCCAGCAGGATATCGTTGGCGATAGTGCATATTGAATCCAGCCCCCCATCGGCTCACCGCTAAGGGTCGACACCCCTGGGAAATTGAGGCCGTCGCAACTGAAATAGTTTTTAGTGTATGTTTCTGCATTGCCACGGTTAGCCCAAATCCAGTCACAATACACCCGTGATTCTTCCAGGTGGTTCGATGAATATCCAGGCCAATAACTCAGCTGGGTATTCAGATCATTGTGGAAATCGCCCTTCCAGGGAGGTAATTTGCCATTATCGGCCGTCCATACTGCCTGTAGTGTAATGGGAGGAGCTCCTTGCCTCGAAGCAGACCCAAATTTATAGATATCCCGGTACCATTGGTTTTCAAGCAATGAATCAGGTATTTTAATGGAAGATTTTTCCCAATATTCTTTCCACCACCGTTGATGCCCCTGCATGGCCGAATCGAACGAAACAGCCATTTCATCGCGACGAAGCGATTCAAATGACAAATCAGACAACCTGTTAGCCTGACTGGTCTCAATTCGCCAGGAGCCTTCAACAACATTCCCGGATATCTCTTTCCATTCAACCATTACTACAAAACGAAAATCGCCAAAACCTTGCTGATGGGCGTACAGATAACCTGCCGTTGAATCGTTTATAATGGGAGGAGAATAATCAAGCCTCCCAAGCGACTGGCCATCAACCGAATTTGCAGTACCATTCTGCGTCCGGAGGGTAAAATCCGGTGTATCAAGTTTTATTGAGCAAGGCAAAGGAAAATTCTCAAGATGAAACCATCCCCTGTTACGGTTGGCATCAATAAAGGCAATGAGCCTGGCACCTGACTTCCATTTCACTTCACACAGGGCATCGCTCAGGTATAAATGAACAGATTCCACCGCTCCCATGCCTGCAACCGGAATCTCGAGCGCTCCGGCAGGGATTTTTGTCGGGCCCGGATCTCTTTCATAAGGTTCATCAAATAATTTTTGAACAGAATCGTACGTTTTATTTTCAAGCTGTTCTCTTACCCAGTTGAAGCTGAACTGAGGCAATGTAAATTCCCTCACAGGCCTGAGATCCCACAGGTCGGCACGATCAAGGGCAATACGCAGCGACGAATCATTCTGCCATATCAGCGCTCCCAGCATCCCGTTTCCCAATGGGATCCCTTCATCCCACCTCACGGGCAGTGCATTAAAATGCAAGTCATGCTGTGAGGCGTTTTGACCAATTCCCGGGAAGGAACCAAAAACAAATGTTGTAAAAAAAAACAACCACTTAAATTGAAAAAGCCTGCACATAAAGATCAGATTAGTCTCCATCCCGGTTATTCATGTGAATTCTGAATGTCCAGGCATGTTTACACGGTGGATTTTTTCGTAATACGGAGGGAATTTCGATTATAAAGCCCTTATCTGTTAGTTGTTTCCACTTCAGCCGGCCTGTTTTTCCCAATAATTCTATTGTTGAGCCTGCCGAAAGCTGAAACCCATCTACTGCAATGGTTGTTGGCATGCTTATTTCTCCTGGTTCCGCCAGGTATATTATGTAAATAGTACCATCAGGTTTAGAGGTAAAGCAAACTTTTCCAGATTTAAATGGGTTTACAGGACGGGAGTTGTAGATTGCCTCGCCATTAATTTTCATCCAGTCGCCTATTTCCCGCAATCTCACATAAGCCGTGTCGGCCCATTCTCCCGCCGGCGACGGCCCGATATTGAGCAGATAATTTCCGCCCTTACATACGATGTCGACCAACATGTGAATGATTTTATTGGTTGGTTTGTAGATATCCCCGGGTACATACGACCATGACGATGCCATCGTCATACATGTTTCCCAGGGATAATTGAGTGTTTTGTCAGGTATCTCCTGCTCTGGTGTCCGGTAATTTTCATATCTGCCGGTTACTGTACGATCGACAATGAGCAAATCGCGCTGGTAACTGCGCGCCATCTTGGCAATTTTTGGCATATTGATATCCTGCCCGTTTTTAGGGTCAACCCATCCCCCATCGAGCCACAGAATATCCACCTTCCCATATTGGCTCATCAATTCCCGGATCTGATTAAAGGTAAAATCACAGTATTTCTGCCATCTTTCGGGATATTTTTTGATGCTGTAATTGACATTGCGGCTGGGGGTTGCCCACTCCTCTGCCCAATAGTCATTACAGTGCCAGTCTGGTTTGGAGAAATAGGCCCCGGTCCAGAATCCCTCCGCCCTGAAAGCGTTGAAAATTTCTTTGGTTACATTCGCCCTGGGATTATTATGGAAAGGAGAAGCCTCATCGGTGATTGAGTAGTCTGTCTGCTTAGTATCAAACATGCAAAAGCCATCATGGTGCTTTGTGGTGAAGATTACATACTTCATCCCTGCATATTTTGCAGCAGCAGCCCATTTTCCGGGATCAAACAGTGTGGGATTAAAGGATGTTTTAAGGTTTGTATACTCACGGCAATAATCGACATAATTTTTTATTTTCCTACGACACCAGTCTTCATCCTCCGAGCAAAGAGACCATGATTCCACAATTCCCCATTGGCTGTACGTGCCCCAGTGCATCAGGATTCCAAATTTCAGATCCTGCCATTGCTCCAGCTTCTGAAGGATCACAGGATCGCTTTCGATTTCAACTCGTTCATTTTCTACTATTTGTGCAAAACATCGCAAATATCCAAACAGGATGAAAAGAAGAAAAGTGCATCTGATAAGTCGTTTCATAATGTATAATTTCAGTTTCAAAAATAGCCTATTTCATGGTGAATAAAAATATTTTTGTGAAATTGATTTTTCAATAAAAATTGTTGTATATTTGTATTTATTTAGTCTAAATTAGTTTTAATATATAATCCATGAAAAAATATACATATTTACTCTCCCTTATTATTTTCAGTCTGGGCATTTTCATCAACAGCCCGTCATTCGCCGTCAAACACGTGGTAATGGTCGGAAATTTCTTTTTTAACCCTGTAAATGTCAACGTCAACGTTGGCGATACCATCCGTTGGGTTTGGAGTGCAGGGAACCATACCACAACTTCAACACCGGGAGCGATCCCCGCAGGTGCATCATCCTGGGACGCATTGATAACCAGTACGAATACATCATACGAGTACAAAGTAACTGTTGCCGGCGCATATTCTTACGTATGCACACCCCATGTACCGGGAATGGCTGGAACATTCAATGCAACCGGGTTCACCCCCACCCTGTCAGTTTCACCATCGAACAGAAATGTAACCTCCTCTGCAGGTTCTACGACTTTCACGGTTACTTCGAACACATCATGGACATCAACCAGCAGTGCGAACTGGTGTACAGTTTCTGCAGGCGGGACAGGAAATGGAAGCATCAATGCCAACTACTCCACAAACATTTCAGTAAATCAGCGCATTGCAACGATCACTGTTGTAGTTTCAGGACTTCCGGATCAAACTGTCACGGTAACACAAGCCGGAGCGGCACCAACACTTACAGTTGGGCCGGCAAACCAAAATGTTCCTGCAACTTCGGGGTCTACATCTTTTGATGTCACCTCGAATACCACCTGGACCGCATCAAGTAATTCGAGCTGGTGCTCAGTTCCACCATCCGGAAATGGCAATGGAACCCTTACTGCAACCAATACCGAGAATACCACGAATCTCCAGCGAATTGCTACCATTACAGTTACAGTTGCAGGTTTAACGCCTCAAACCGTAACGGTCACACAAGCCGGATCAACCGTTGGGATTCATGAGACAACAACCACAGATCTGGAGGTTTACCCCAACCCTGCCCATGGGGTTTTCAAAATTAAAGCCGGGAGTATGAAGGATACGTCAATGGAAGTTACAGTGATGGACGTCAGTGGAAAAAAAATAGTTTCGAGGGTATGTTCCGGTTCAGATGAATACAGTTTTGATCTCTCCAAGGAACACAATGGATTATATTTAATACAGATCAATTCTGAAAATGTCTCACATATTAAAAGGCTTTTATTAATTGAATGATCGCGCCCTTCTTTTTTGTTTGCTTTTGTTTTGCTTGCTTTTAGTTTGACCGGGCTGCAGGATTTTCCTGCAGCCCTTGTTTATGATCAACATTACCGGCCCATTTCACGGGGACCATCTGTTTCATTTTGATAACAAGCCATTTGACCGGAATACATGCGGGCTATGCAATAATTTGAACTCTGGCAGCCTGATTTCACTACTTCGCCTGTTTTTAATTTATTGATAAATCCCGGATCGTGAATCAAAGCTCTTGCAATCTGAACAAAATCAAAACCCAGTTCCAGCACCTTATCAATCATCTCTTTCGATTTCAAGCCTCCCACATAAATCACAGGAATTTTAACTTGTGCTTTTACCTTCAATGCATCTTCAAGGAAATACCCTTCTGTAAACGGCTCCGGCTTCATTAGCAGGTTCCCAAAATAACGGGTCCCGAATTTCATCCAGGGATTTTTCATATAGTGAGCCATGACTTTTACCGGCATACTTCCCCGCATCACATACATAGGGGCTTTTGATACAAACCCGCCTGACAATACCAGTCCATGTACCCCTTCATTCTCAAGCAGTTTTGCCACCGCAATTGATTCATCCAATTCCATTCCTCCGCGAAAACCATCACGAAGGTTCATTTTAACAACAACTGCCGTGGATGATCCGGCTGCCTCAAGAACAACCTTCATTACTTCAACCATAAACCGGCTGCGGTTTTCGAAAGAACCTCCATACCGGTCTGATCGTTTATTTGTATAGGGTGACAGGAACTGGCTGATCAGGTAGCCATGACCTGCATGCACTTCCACAACATCGAAACCAGCTTCCCTGACAATCTTCACCGCATTGGAAAAATCCCGGATAATTGTACTGATCTCATTCAGCGAGATCGTTTTTGCCCAGGTAGGTCCATAAAGGTTGAATTTACCGCTTGGTGCAATACATACACCGGACAATGATTTCTTTGCCATCAGTCCGCAGTGGCCAAGTTGAATGGCAGCTGCTGCCTCTTCCCTGTGGATGGATGCGGTGAGCTTTCGTAAATCAGGGATCGCTTCATTATTCAGTAATAACTGGTGTGGAAATGAAAGCCCGCTCCGGGAAACCGCCGCATAAGCCACGGTAGTCATCCCAATCCCACCGGCAGCAACGGCAGAATGGTACCTGATCAGCTCTTCAGAAACCTTGTTTCCGGGGCACATTCCTTCGAATGCGGCAGAACGAATCGAGCGGTTGCGCAAAATCACTGGTCCCAGAGAGGCTTCTGTAAAAAGTGGATTATTCATATATTTGCATTAATGTAATGGAAAACGAAAGTATAACAATTCAATTAAAAATCCCGGAACCATGCAAAAAATATTCCTGACCCTATTGATTTTCTCAGCCTGTATTTTTAATGGCAATGCGCAGAAGAAAAAGGCCAATCCATACAATCTTCCTATTACTGCAACGATTCAGGAATACCAGGGGGAATGTGTAAAAAACGGTCAAAACACGTTGATAGATATTCAAAAGGTAATTCCCGGAATCCAGCTTGACATCAGGTATGCGACTGCCAACAACTTTACTGGCAGGCAGGTTTATTCCTTTCCGAATGCATTTCTTCGTAAACCTGCAGCCGACTCACTTGTGGCAGTTCAAAAAGAACTCGCCTCCATGGGATTAGGGTTAAAAATTTTCGATGCTTACCGACCCTACACAGCCACGCTCTTATTCCATGAAATCGTGAAAGATACTCTTTTTGCCGCCTCTCCTGCCACGGGCTCACGACATAACCGAGGTTGTTCAGTTGATGTGAGCCTTGTTGACCTTAAAACCGGGGCTGAACTAGCTATGCCGACTGAATATGATAATTTCACAGCCAAAGCCGGGGCCCGGTATCCTGATCTACAGTTAACTGTGCTACAAAACAGAGATTTACTGATCAGGGTTATGGATAAACACGGATTCAAGGTAATGCCTTCAGAATGGTGGCATTTTGATTTTAATGGCTGGCAGTCATTCAGTTTAATGGATCTTTCGGCAGAGGAACTCGTTGTTAAGTGATCCCCCTCTGTTTCTTGATTTCCTCGTATGCTGCACTGATCTTCTGGAATTTCTCGGTGGCAGACTTCCGGATATCGTCGCCCAGGTGGGCTACTTTATCGGGGTGATGCTTTTTGGCCATGTCGCGGTAAGCTTTTTTAACCTCATCGTTGTTGGCATTGGAAGTAATTTCGAGAACATCGTATGCCCAGCCGGTACTTTTTACAAACATTGCTTTTATGGATGTAAAATCGGATGAGGAGACGCCCATATACCCGGCGATAACGGAAATCATGTCAACTTCGTCGGGATGATACAACCCATCGGCGGCAGCGATACCAAAAAGGTAATTAACCAGTTGAAGTTTAACAGGATAATCCGTATATTGTCCTACCTGAACACTAACATCCTGCACATTGATCTCCTGCTTTAAAATCTCCTGTAACATTCTGACCAAACGGTTCCCCTCTTCTTCGCCAAACTGATTGACAAAGAAAGTACGGACGAATTCGAGTTCGGATTTCACAATTTTCTGGTCGGCCTTCATAACTGCCGCTGAAAGAACGAGCAAACTCATGGCAAAATCACCACGTGGCGATCCCTGATATGAATTCTGACCGGAGTTCATCCCATCAAAGACTGAACCCATTGCAACGCCAAGGATTGCGCCGATAGGTCCGCCAAAAACCCAGCCCAATCCACCGCCAACCCATTTGGCATAACCTGATTTACGCTGACCGTTATTCACAGGACCTGTCCCATTCCCGGAGTTTCCCGGACCGGAGTACCCTTGTTCATTTGGCTGTGCACCAGGACTTCCTGGTTTTTTTCGCATGCTGAATACGGAATACAGCACGATTCCGACAATAGCTATTACAATAATTTCGCCGATTCCCATAGAAGATTTACAATTTTAGATTTCGGTGTTTCAATTTGCAGGATATAATCAGATTTTCAAATTAATTATTGATCATTTCAGAAAGGGGAAGTCCATATTCTTCGACCATTTTGATGCCCATGGTTTCCAATTGATCAAGAACCGGACGGTAAATTTCAGGAATAACAGGGATATGAACTCCGGTCACATTGATTTTCCCATCAAGGATCATTTCAACAGCGATGGCAGCAGGCAAGGCAACTGTTCTGGCGATGGAAGTATCGGTTGCCAGCGTGCCATAGTCGAGCATGCGTGATCGTATCACCTCCTTTCGTCCATCGGAAAAGGCTGCCAGAAAAGTATGTTGTAAAGCAACCATGTCGCGTTCAGTCTGTCCGAGGCTCATCTTTTCTATCATCAGGTCGGATGTCACTTCAAAGGTCGAGTCAATTGTGCGGTTCATTGGCTCATCGCTAAAAAGACCAAGCCAACTCATTGCCTCCATGCAATAAGCATTTTTCGGAATTTCAAGAAACCTGGCCACCCGTGACCGGATGTCTGAAATGCCGGAGGGTTGTTCCATCTGCCGGTTAACCATTTCAGCAAAAGACATTCCTGTCATGTCAATTTTCTCGGCGGATATGAGATTCAACCGTTTAATAGCGTCAAGCGTTTCGCACCATCCCTTGTATCTGAATGTTCCACGAAATACTGTCTGCGCTTCAGGGATGCCGTATATTTCCCTGTAAGCCATAGAGTCGCGGTTTGGGTAGACTTCAAGTTCCCCAACCTGAGGGAAATTTACAAGGAATGGAGTCTTAAATAATTCCCGGGTTGGCAATTCTTTCACCTTCCCGTGGAGGAGGTACCTCGCATCATTATTTCCGGCAAGTACAACACCCTTGGGGCTCCATGAGAATTTGTACCTGAACGGGTTATCTGCCGCTTCCGGTGCAGGTAAGGCACCACAGACAGAGTAAAACTCAAGAATGGCCCCTTCACGTTCATGTACCATATCGATGATACGCATGGCCGACATGTGATCAATACCAGGGTCCAGCCCCATCTCATTCAGGAGGATGATACCGGCCTCCTTAGCCCCGGCATCCAGGGCGTGCATTTCCGGTTTTACATAAGAGGTAGTTACCATGTTCTTTTTATGAGTAACACAATGCCTGGCAACCATCACATGAAAAACATAAGGCAACAAACTCACCGTCAGATCATGTTCAGCAATCAAACGTGCAAGGGAATCTTCATCACCGGCATCCCAAAAAAGAGATTTCCCATTGGCGTTTCCCGAGATCATCATATCTGACCGGTCGGGAGTATTGGAAGCTACCGTTACCTGATAGTTTTTGTGCAGTAAATATTGGATAATTGGTTTGGCCACCAGTCCGGAGCCGAGAATCAGTATTTTTTTCATTGTAGTATATTTTTGGTGAACGGGTGAACGGGTTAACGGGTAATCCAGTTTACCAGTTCACCTGTTTACCCGTTTACCTATTTTAAAAATTCCTCCATATATTTATAGTCCGGCGTCAATTCTCCGTTATGAAGAATCAGCGCTTTTTTGATCGGCTTTGGTAAGTCGAGGTCATCAAAATGCTCATTAAAGTCGGCGTCAGCTATCGGTTTTACAAAATTTACGAGGATATCTGCAAAACCGTCAGATGAATCGCGTGGCAATTCAGCCGGTAAAATATCAACGGCCATTATGAGCATACCCGGTCCCTTGTGCCCCATGGTGATTTTACCGGTTTCAGGGTCGTAAACAAAAATGGGATCATCAATCTCAGTTGGTTTCAGCGTACATTCAACTGATCCTTCCACATCGCAACTGATGTCACCGATCACTGTAAGTTTAGGCTTACCCTTGACAAATAGTTTTTTGAGATACTCCTTCGTTACCAGCCGGGGATACCTTTTATCCCAGTAAACGCAATTGATCAGCATCGAAAGGTACGGGGTATATTTTTCGAATTTGCTCTGGTAATTTTGCGGATTTGAATAATAATCATGGAGTTCGAACGGTTCACCATCAACATGTTCGAAAAGATCCTCTTCCTTAAAAATCACCTTATAAACAATGTTATCCGGCAATTTTTTCCTTCGGTGCAGTTCAACCAATTTTGCCGGGGAGATCTCTTTGACCGGGAGCAATCCGATAATTTCCTGGGCTCCGTTGGAAACATTGCCATAACCGGTAACTCCGATTACAAATGGCCGCAGTTCAGAAGGGATTCCATTTTCGGCAATCAACTGCCCAATGGCAGAAATATCATCTTTGGCTTCGTTGATTGAATGGTAATGATGAGCTTGTTTCAACTTCACAAGGTTTGAGCTGAATCCTGCCTCCTTCAAACGCAATCCAAGCGCCCAAAGAGAATTGATCATCCCTGCCATGCCGGCATAGCGGCCAAAGAAAATAAGGCGTTTTCCCTGATCGTCCACAACTTTCTCATATTCAATCAGATTACATTTCAATTCCATCATCCTGCGCAGCATGGCCATATTGTAGGGCTGTCCTTTAACCACATGGGCAAAAAACACATACGTTTTTTCCGCTTCAAAAAAAGACTCGGGGATCTCCTTTACACCAAAAATAACAGAACATTTTTTAAGATCCTTTGCGATTTTGGCTCCGGCATGAAGGTACTCTTCGTCCGAAAAAACTCTTTTATCCGATGTTTGAACTATGATGTCTAATTTCTTCTGTTTTACAAGCCGGGCAACATGTTTGGGTGTGAGTGGTGCCCTTCGTTCAAGTTTATACTTATCCTCGTGGCGGATACCGATAAAATTACTCATATATCTGTTAGTTTTGGAACAGCAAAGGTAGGAAAAGTGATTGTTTTATCCGTATATTTGGGCAAGGAAAAAGAACTCAGTCACTTGAAGACACCAATATGACGTTCAGAACCTTTTTAATCCTTCCGTTATTTCTCATTCTGACATCATTCGCCAGTTACGGAGAAGGTACGAAACAATTGATGCCTGATTCAACCTTTTCTGAGGCCGGGCTTTACTTTGATAACACCGGCAGTTCTTATACCTATTTTGGTCTTCCTTTTTGCGCGCCGAACTACCGGCTTTATATCCACGTTAAAAATGTTGGGGAGTCGATACTTTTCGGGATGCAGAACTACGACAACACTGTTTCTTACAATCTCAGAAAACCTGACGGAACTATTGCGTTATCCGGCACCTGTCCATCCAATTATAACCAACCGGGGTATATCCGTTACTATAAACAAGCTGTTACAGGTCCATTTCCACAGAATGGCGGCTACACCCCATTATCATACAAAGTAACCAGCATCGCAGATACTGGAAATTATTATTTTGAGATGGTGAACCTGTCGTGGAGCATCATTCTTCCATTATGGGATTTTCAGGTTGTATCGGGGCAGCACACGCCTGCCATTGCTACTGATACCATTAATGGACGAGTGTGGTCACAATCCTGGCAACTCTATGCTTATCTTGTTCCAAATGTTGTTTTCAACGGCCATTTTTACATCTATTCCGATGATGGCATTGTAACCAGGCTGGCTTTTGACAATACCAGGGTTGGAGCTGTGACCATATTCTGTAATCCTTTCGGATGTCTGAATACAGGGGATTTCGAATCGGATCGCAAGTCAATGAACGACAATACATTCGTAACGTTTCCGGGCATTGCCCAATACAAGGTTTTTCTTAACGATCCGGATTCCACCGTTTACCCGAGTGGCGTTTACGGTGAAATAACCGACACACCCTATATGGTGCCCGACACAGCATACCCTCCCTGCAGCGGAAATAAGATCATCATGGTGGAGGTGAATAAAGCCGGACAAGTGGAGGTGGTCATCAATTTGCCTTATGGCGGGACCACGACCACCGTCAATTTTTTTGCACCAGTTGTTCCGGGAATGAATGCCATCGACTGGGACGGAAAAGACGGACTTGGGAACCCTGTGCCAGACGGCACGCTGATAGATGTTTCGGTTACCTTTGTAAACGGGCTGACCAACCTTCCCATCTGGGACCAGGAACAAAATCAGAACGGGTTTCTGATCTCCCTCGTACGGCCTGTAAATCCTTCGGTGCTTACCCCACTTACCTTTTGGGATGATACCCAACTTATTTCTTCAGGATGGGATTGTCCGGTGGCACCCCAGGCATCAAACTTAACAGGTTGCAGCCCTGGTTCCATCCCCGGCTATACAGGGTGCCATCCATGGGGTTTATACAGTGAAGACTGCCACAACAAGATGATCAACACCTGGTGGTATGGCAGCACAAGCGTAGCCACCTTCACCGATCTTTTCATCTCATCACCTGCTATGCCAGTCGGGCATGGCGCAACACGCTGCGGTCAGGGAATCCTGATGCTGCACGCCACTGTTCCACCTTCAGTGACGGTCGACTGGTATGATGTTGCGATAGGCGGAAGCCCGCTGTTAACAGGAGATACCACATTTTACACCCCCGTTCTGCAGAATACCACCACCTTCTACGCCGAAGCCCGAAATCCTGTAACGGGATGCCCCGGAGGAACGAGGGTCCCGGTAATCGCTACAATCGTTCCTGCCCAGGCACCTTCACTCACCGGTCCCACCATGGTTTGCAGGGAAACTGCCGGCAACCTTTACATTACTGATCCCGGGAAGATCAACTACCTTTGGAATGTATCTCCAGGTGGCACAGTAACAGGAGGTTATAGCACCAATGCCATCACAGTAACATGGAATGGGGGCGGCTGGCAATCCGTCTCCGTAAGTTACAGTGACACAAGCGGATGTGAAAGTGCAACCCCATCTGTAATAAGGGTAGCGGTTGTACCGGTACCAGATTCGGCTGGGATGATCATCGGAACCGATTCTGTGTGTTCAGGAACCACCGGCGTTAGCTACATGGTGGAGCCGATGGTAGTTGCCACAAGTTACACATGGTCGGTCCCACCGGGGGCCATCATCACAGCAGGAATGGGTACCAACGCTATTATCGTTGATTTTCCGGCAGGGGCCTCCTCGGGGATATTGACAGTTTTCGCGACGAACTCCTGCGGTGATGGCCTCCCCTCACCACCTTTTCCTGTTACAGTCAATCCCCCTCCCATGGCAGCCGCCGGCCCGGATGCTACAACTTGCCAGAATGTACCCTTTGTGATTACCCAGGCTTCGGCTTCTGGTTACAGCAGGATTCACTGGTATTCAAATGGAACTGGTACATTGTCGGACACTACATCCCTCCACCCACAGTACCGACCCGGTGACAATGAAACCGGGACAGTTTGGCTCACCATGATCGCGTTTGGAATTCACCCCTGTACCAATGATACTTCGGCTATGGCCCTGAATGTTGTTCCAGCCCCCATGGCAAATGCCGGCAGTGATCTGACTACTTGTGATTCGCAACCTGTAACACTCTTTGATCCAACAGCTTCAAACTATTCCTCGCTGCAATGGAGCACTTCCGGCACCGGAACATTCAGTGATCCTACCAGCCTTCACCCAATTTATACACCTGGAAATCCGGATATAGAAAACGGCCAGGTCATTCTATCGCTTGCCGCATCGGGATCCTCCTTCTGCGCGATCGAAATGGATAGTCTGATGGTAACGATCGAAAAATTGGCCACAGCCAATGCCGGTCCTGATCAGGTTACTTGTGGTAATCACGCGGTTAATATTTCTTCTTCGGATGCAAAAAACTATGCTACACTCAATTGGTATACCTCCGGGACAGGCATATTCAGCGACATCCACACACTTCATCCTTTTTATAGCCCGGGGATCGGGGACATTGCAGCCGGGAAAGTATTCATTATTCTCAATGCGATTGGAAAAGGAAATTGTCCATCAGTAAGCGACACCTCTACGATTACCATTGCCACTCCCCCCTCTGCCATTGCCGGACCGGATAAGGAAACATGCCAGAACGGTTTTGTAATGGTAACCAGTGCATCCGCAAAAAACTTCAGCCATATCACCTGGACCCATGATGGTTCCGGAAGCCTCACAGGAGTGAACGAACTTACACCTGTTTACATACCATCACCCACAGAAGCCGGCACCATCACCCTAACCCTGAAAGTTTCCGGAACGGGGTCCTGTTTCGCGGATACTGCATCAGACCAGATGCAAATCCTTGTCCATCAGCCCGTGATGGTCGATGCAGGAACAGAAATAACCATCCCTTATGGCACATCTATCACGCTATCGGGCAATGTGGAAGGCGGATCGGGAAAGTACAATTATCAATGGGAACCCGAAAAGCTGTTTTTAACCCCTTCGATCCCAAACCCGGAAACCCTGCCCCTCACCCATTCTGTTACATTTCAACTTGCAGTCGTTGACCAACAGACGGGATGTTCAGGAAATGACACGATCAATATTTTGGTGGGTGAGCAGAAAAAAACAGAGGAGTGCCTCGTGATATATAATGTATTCACCCCAAATGGCGATGGCTCGAACGATACCTGGATTATTGATTGTATGGAGAATTTTCCCGTCAATAAGGTCACTGTTTTCGATCGTTGGGGTGATAAAATCAATGAATTTGAGAATTACAATAATGCATCATCTGTATGGAAAGGTACCAACTCAAAGAATGAACCGGTTCCTGATGGCACCTATTATTATATCATTTCCATTAAAAACGGAGGTACGTACACGGGTTGGGTTTATGTAAGAGGTGGAAACAAATAAGCTGTTGATGAGTAAAAGCAATTGCACCGGTATTCTCTTTTTTATTTTGTCGCTATGTTGGTCATCCTGTTCTTATGGCCAGCAGGATCCCCTATTCACACAATACGCATACAATAAACTTGCATTTAACCCTGCTTATGCCGGCAGTGGCGAACGGTTGTCGCTCGATCTGATCACACGTTTTCAATGGGTTGGTATAAGCGGGGCACCCCGAACAATCTCTTTTAATGCACATACCCCTTTGAAAAACCCAAGGATCGGCATCGGTTTAAATGCCTATCGGGATGAGTTGGGGCCGACTGTTAATTACGGAGCTATGGCGGCTTTTGCCTACAGAATCCCATTTCATTCCACCACCCTCTGTTTCGGGGTGCAGGCAGGGTTCAAATATATGGATCTCAACTGGAGTTTGCTGAGCCCCAAGGACCAGGGGGACCCCTTACTCGTCAACCAGGTTACAAACAAAGCCGTACCTGATGTGGATTTCGGAATATATTATTATGGAAAACGGTTCTATGCAGGTTTATCAGCAAAACATTTACTTCAAAACCAAATGCTGGTTTCAAGCACGGCACCAACCGATAAAACCAGTTTCACCAAGCTTCGCCGGAACTTTTATGGCATCGCCGGGGGGGCTGTTCCCCTGAATTCAAACATCGACTTTATCCCATCCATCCTTATTAAATATATCCAGAATGTTCCATTGCAGGCTGATTTCAATTTAAGTTTTCTGATCAATAATCTGCTGACCCTTGGTGCTGCCTACCGGACAGAAAAAGCGCTGGCGATGCTGATCCAGGTAAATGTTGGAAAAGGCTTTTCGATTGGCTATTCCTATGATATCTGGTTCAACACCCTGAGATCATTTAACTCGGGCTCGCATGAATTACGGATCGGCTACGAATTTGATCTTTTTCATAAAGACAGAATGTTAACTCCAAGATATTTTTAACCTAAAAGCAGACCAATGCCACTCCGGTTTCTTATGATGGCCTTTATCCTGGTAACGAACCTTACAGGTTATGCGCAGGCTGATCTTAAACCTGTTCAGAGAGAAATGGAGCTTTTCAATTATTCTAAAGCTGCTGAATTGCTGCAAAAAGAACTTGCACGGAACAATGAAAAATCGAAATGTCAATCTACACTCCTTCTTGCCGACTGTTATCGCATGATGAACGATGTTCCGAATGCAAAGATCTGGTATGAAAAATCCATTCAGATGGATGGCCATTGCCAATACATTAAAAATCCCGGACCTGTCATCTACTTTTATTACGCGCAGGCACTGCGCTCTTCAGGAGAATACCATCAGGCAAAGTTGTTCTTTCTGAAATATGATTCCCTCGTCCCTGGCCAGCATCGCGGGGCACTTTTAGCCGGTTTTTGCGACAGCGCCATCGTCATAAAGGCCGCCAAGCCTGAATTTGAGATTAAAAACGCGAGGATGCTGAACACTCCGCAATCGGAATTCGGAACAGCGTTTTACCAACATGGAATTATCTTCGCCAGTGACCGCATTTCTTCAGGAAATACCGGAAAAACTTACGGATGGACTGGTAATGAATATCTTAACCTGTATTATTCGGAACCGGTAAAACCTGACAGCCTTTTCGGGAATTTCAGCAATCCTGTGCCTTCGCCAGCGCTCACAGACCAATTATGGCACGAAGGGCCCGTAACCTTTAACAGCGACTTTACCGTTGCATTTATCAACCAGACACTTTTATCACATGACAAGGGCAAAAAGGAACCCGGTCGGGTCAGGACGCATTTGTTAAAAATTTTCTCATCAACCCTGAAGGATGGAAAATGGTCACTTCCCGTGCCTTTCTTTTTGAACAGTGACGAGTACTCTGTTGGGCACCCGGCGCTCTCAAGAGATGGAAAAACACTCTATTTTGTGTCAGATATGCCCGGGGGATACGGAGAAACTGATATCTGGTTTTGCGCACAGGAGGGAGATAAATGGGGAAAACCGGTCAACATGGGGGCCGGAATAAATTCCGCTGGCAAAGAAATGTTTCCTTTCATTTCCATGAATGGCGATCTCTATTTTGCATCAGATGGATTGCCAGGTCTTGGCGGACTTGACTTGTTTGTAACCATAAAAACTGAAAACCAATGGGTTACACCACGTAATCTGGGTGAACCTGTCAATTCATCATGCGACGACCTGTCGTTGATTATTTCAGAAAATGGTCAATCAGGATTGTTCAGTTCCAACCGGCCGGGAGGATTGGGTGGTGACGATATTTATAGTTTCCGGAAGGTCAGCGTTCAAGATCGAAATCCGGCAGATTCAACCATCCGGCCCCAAATCGCATGGGAACCAGGAGACAAACAATCACCTCCTGCTTCTTCCATTGATACACTTAAAATGAACAAAAGCTATCGGCTGGAAAATATACTCTACGATTTCGACAAATGGGATATCAGGGCCGATGCAAGGCCTCCCCTGGATAATCTTGTCAGCATCCTGAAAGAATATCCCATTTCCATTGAATTAAGTTCCCATACCGATTGCCGGGGTTCAGAGAACTACAACCTGGTATTGTCTCAGAAAAGGGCTGAATCTGCTGTTCAATACATTATTTCACGCGGGATTTCCCCTTCCCGGATCATCGCCAAAGGTTATGGGAAATTGCAGCTGCTCAACCGGTGCAATTGCACAGCAGGTGTAAACTGTTCTGAAAAAGAGCATCAATATAACCGCAGGACTGAATTCAGGATTACCAGTGTATCCGAGAAGTAAAATATGAAAAAAATCTTTGTCTTTCTTATCGCCATCCATTTGTTGCAAACGGCCAGTACGCAAACCTGGCAGTGGAAGAATCCTTTACCACAGGGGAATACGCTGAATTGTGTTAAAATCACAGACATAAATACAGTTTATGCAGCCGGGAACTGTGGCATGATCATCAAGTCGATAAATGGCGGAACTGACTGGAACACTCTGAATTCAGGCACTTCCGAGGATTTATTTTCCATTGTTTTTCCAACCGTTACAACAGGCTATGCGGTTGGTTCTATGGGCACCGTGATAAAGACTTCCAATGCAGGATCAACCTGGACAGTACTTGCTTCAGGGGCTTCACAGACATATCTTTCCGTATTTTTTACCGATTCGATAAATGGATATATCACAGGCACTTACGGCTCCATTTTTAAAACTTCAAATGGCGGGACCAGCTGGACACCTCAGTATTATGCAGGTGTTCCCAGTGATTTATTTGCAGTCAGTTTCCCAAATGCAGGCAGAGGTTACATAACCTGTGCAGATGGAACTTTTCTTAAGACCAACAACGGAGGGGCAAATTGGACGAACAGGTATACCGGTTATGATCTCCCCATGGTCTCCTTACATTTTCTTGATTCGGAATCAGGTTATGGTGTCGGGAAAAATGGCACCATTCTCAAAACCTCCACCGCAGGAACATATTGGCATAAAGATATCTCCGGCACATCAAATAAGTTATTCTCAGTTTGTTTTCCTGCCGCAAACACCGGGTATGCTGTGGGTGAAAACGGTACGATTTTAAAAAACATCAATGGAGATACAAACTGGACAACTCAGCGTTCAGGAAACGGTCCGGATTTGTTGTCAACCTCTTTTTTTGATGACAATACCGGCTTTGCTGTCGGTGAGAATGGAACCATTTTAAAAACCACAGATGGCGGGACGAACTGGATCAGTTTGAGTATGGGTACTACAATTAATTTAGTTTCCGTTTGTTTCCCTGATTCAACAACCGGTTATGCGATTGGTTATGATGGATCTATTTTAAAAACCATCAACGGAGGGGAGAACTGGGTTTATGTGAACACAGGGCATTATTACAATTCACAATCTCTCAGTTTTCCTGATGTCAATATTGGCTACGCGACTTGTTCCGGGAATAAAATCATTAAAACAACCAATGGCGGGGTTGATTGGACTGAATTGAATCCGGGGACTGCGAATGGTTTGACCTCCATTTGCTTTACTGATGTAAACACAGGATATGTTGTGGGATACCGGGGTACTATCTTAAAAACCATCAATGGCGGAACTGATTGGATACACCAGAATACAGACTCTATTTACACATGGAACTCCGTCCACTTCAAAGATAAAAACGTTGGTTATGCTGTCGGCCTTTTCAGCATTGTCGTAAAAACCACAGATGGAGGAGTACACTGGAACACCTCAACCACTGGCGGAGGCGGAGATTTATATTCTGTTTTTACAATTAATGCCGATACATGTTATATTGCCGGCACCGGCAATATTTATAAAACCACCAACGGAGGGCTTCATTGGTCATCGCAACATCCCGGGATTCCAAGTATTTACAGATCTGTTTTTTTTAAAAATTCAGCTACGGGTTACGTGGTTGGTGATAATGGTTCCATACTGATGACTGCAAACGGTGGCGAAGAATGGCGTGTACAGCATTCGGGTACCTGCAATCGATTAACCTCAGTATACATCATCCCTCAAAGCAAAATAAATTCAGTCATCGCGGTTGGGACCAGGGGCACCATCCTGAAGTCAGCATACCAGGATGTTGGTATAGATGAGAACCGTACTGCCGCAGTCGGGATAAGTATTTATCCGAATCCTGCAGACAAAATAATTACGATTGAAGGTTTGAAAAATACAAGTGGTGATATACATGTCAGGATATTGAATATTTCAGGGAAAGAGGTTATGCATGAATATTTCAAAAACCAAAAGGTGGTTGAAATGAATGTAAGTGCTTTAACAAAGGGAATTTACCTGGTAGAAATTCAATCCAATACCAATTTTGACATGAAAAAACTCCTGATTCAGTAAAGTCGAAGTATATTTGCCACTTAATTTTAAAATTGCAGATATGAAATCACTTGTACACATTATTCTGGTGTTTTATCTTTCGGCTCTATACACCAGCATCATGGCGCAACCAGGCAATATTGTCGTTTTTGCCCCAAAGGGTGACAAATTCACTTTATTCATTGGAGGAAACATGCATAACTCCGAGCCTGCAGCCAGGGTGGAAGCTGATAATCCCGGCGGGCCAATGTTTAAATTAAGGCTGGTTTTCCCTGACCCATCGGTTCGTGAAGTCAGCAAACAAGTCTTTAATAAACCTGGTAATACAATGTATTTCAAGGTTGATAAAAATCCGAAAGGCGTTTATTTTCTGGAATCAACATCGTCTGAATGGATGGATGAAGGTGTTGCAAAAGAAACAACTGCCACTCCACCTCCTCCGCCACCTCCTCCGCCTTCCGACAGTAAATCAAAAGGGGAAACACCTCAAACCAAAAACGAACCTTCAAAATCTGCTAAATCAAATGGATGTGATAATCCGATGCAGGATGGAGATTTCACAGCCCAGTTGATTGACATCAGTGCCCGTCCGTTTGAACCCATGCAACTCAGTGCGGCAAAAAAGATGGCAGAAACTCATTGTTTGCGTGTCTCACAGGTTGTTTTGGTCATTCACGTTTTCGACTCTGAGTCATCACGGCTCAGTTTTGCAAAATTTGCTTATGACCACACCTACGACCGTGATAATTATGCTGATGTAAATGATGCACTTCATAGTCAAAAATCTAAAAATGATCTTGATAAATATGTGGCAGGGAAAACGAAATAATTGCAATGAAATGGCCTCCGGCATGATGAAATCAATTAAAATAGTCATGCTGCTCAGCCTCTTCATTTTTATAACTCAAAAATCGGAGGCTCAGTTTTCAAACCTTGTAATTTTCACACAGGCCAATGAACCATTTACATTGATTATGAATGGCATCCAACAATCCCCTGATCCCCGGACCAACATTAAGATTACCGGATTAAATGCCCCAAATTATAAATTGAAAATTATTTTCCAGGATCAGGAAAAACCGGAAATTGAAAAAACCATGTATCTGCAACCTGAAGTTGAGGTGACAATGGAGGTACTCAAAAACAAAAAAGGACTTTGGATTTTGCGGATGTTAAACAGTGTACCCCTTGATGAAGTAACGGACCAGTACGACGGTCAGAATGTGTTTATTTTCACGACCACACCCAGGCTTAACTCCACAACCGTAAGTCAAACCACTACAATAAATACTGTGGGGATATCAACCGGCACCAGTATTACAACTACCACAACACAAACAACTTCCGATAACTACGGCCGGGATGAATACAATACTGATCGGGATGATCATCATGATTATGATGGTCCGAGAGGCTGTCAACGGCCAATGAGCCCGCAATCGTTCGAGGCAGCACTTGCATCCATTTCTTCCAAATCATTTGAAAGCAGCAAATTGACCATTGCCAAGCAGATTGCCGCATCAAACTGCCTGTTGTGCAAACAGGTAAAGGAAATCATGAAACTTTTTTCCTTCGAATCAAACCGGCTTGATTTTGCAAGGTTCGCTTATAAATACACCTGGGATATCAATAACTATTTTTTGTTAAACGATGCTTTTGAATTTGAATCATCCATTGATGAGTTGAACAAATATATAAATAAAAGATAATGCGCATCTTACCGGCCCTTCTCATCAACCTGAGAGGAGGCCGGCGCTTTTTTTTGACAAGACAGTTCATGAAAAAACTTTTACTCAAAATATTGACCTTTTTCAAGTACTTCATCATTATTTATTTTGCATCCTCAATTTTCTTTGTCATTCTGTTTAAATATGTCAATCCGCCCGTTACACCACTCATGGTGATCCGTCTCGCTGAACAATCATGGGGCGGTCAAACAGTCAAGTTAAAAAACAGCTGGATTCCCATTGATCAAATGACCCCCAATCTTCCCCTGGCTGTCATAGCATCTGAAGACAATCTGTTTCTGGAACATTCCGGGTTTGACTTTGAATCGATTGAAAAAGCCCAGGCCTACAATGCCAAAAAACATGGGAAAAAAGTCAGGGGGGCCAGCACCATTTCCCAACAAACCGCCAAGAATGTTTTTCTTTGGCCCCAACGGTCGTGGGTCAGAAAGGGGCTTGAAGTTTATTTCACTGTACTTATCGAATTTGTCTGGGGAAAAAAACGCATTCTTGAAGTTTACCTGAATGTAATTGAGACAGGCAAAGGTATTTACGGTGTTGAAACAGCATCTCAGTCTTTCTTTGGAAAACCGGCATCAAAAATCTCACGGGGTGAAGCTGCGCTCATCGCGGCTGTTTTACCAAATCCACTCAAATGGAATCCATCTGCCCCAACCCCCTATATCCGCGGCCGGCAACAATGGATTCTATGGAATATGAGCAACATCGGCCAGCTTCACTATTAAACTCCGGCTCATCCTACCGCAAATTTCCTCCCTGAATTTCACAGTTTCAAGCGTTTTATTTCGTACTTTTGCCGCTTCAAATTTTTTCACTAACCTAAATGATGTCAATTATGGCAAAACAAGCTAAAGAAAACAAGTACGTCTACTATTTTGGTGGTAAAGAAGCCGAAGGCACAGCCGAAATGAAGAACCTTCTTGGCGGAAAAGGTGCAAACCTTGCCGAGATGGTCAACATCGGACTGCCAGTTCCCGCTGGTTTCACAATTACTACAGAAGTTTGTACTTACTACCAACAACACGAAAAAACCTATCCACAAGAATTAAAAAAACAAGTTGCCGACAGCCTGAAGGCAACAGAGAAAGAAATGGGTGCCATTTTTGGCGATAAGAACAATCCGCTCCTTGTCTCAGTTCGTTCAGGTGCCCGCGCCTCTATGCCCGGCATGATGGAAACCGTGTTGAACGTTGGATTGAATGACATAACCCGTGAAGGTCTCATTAAAAAGACCAATAACCCCCGTTTTGTGTATGATTCACAGCGCCGTCTCATCCAGATGTACTCGGATGTGGTGATGGAGAAAGCCGCCGGCATCGAGCCCAAAGAGGGAAAAGGTGTGCGTGTTCAGCTGGAAAAGGAACTCCACAAAATGAAAGAGAAAAGAGGTGCAGTAAGTGATACCGATCTTACCGCAGATGATCTGAAAGCCCTGATCGATATATACAAGAAAAAAGTAAAAGAGGTTCTTGGCACACCATTCCCCGAAGATCCGATGGAACAGCTTTGGGGTGCTGTTGGTGCAGTTTTCTCCAGCTGGAATGGGAAACGTGCCATCTCTTACCGGCGTTTTGAAGGCATTCCCGATGAGTGGGGAACTGCTGTGAACGTGCAGTCGATGGTATTCGGCAACATGGGTGATACATCTGCCACCGGGGTTGCTTTTACCCGCAATCCGGCCACAGGTGAAAACTATTTCTATGGCGAATGGCTTGCAAATGCTCAAGGCGAAGATGTGGTTGCCGGTATCCGTACCCCAAATCCTATCAACGAAATTGGCAAAAACGAGCATACCATGAAGCTGGAATCACTTGAAACAGCCATGCCGGTTGTTTATAAAGCCCTTCATAAAATTGAACGCTCACTCGAAAAGCATTACAGGAACATGCTCGACATTGAGTTTACCATTCAGGATACCAAGCTTTACATGCTTCAGTGCCGGGTTGGAAAACGCAATGGCCCTGCCGCCGTAAAAATGGCTGTTGACATGTTCAATGAAAAACTGATCACCAAAGAAGAGGCTGTTTCACGCGTAGAACCAAGCCAGTTGGACGAACTGCTTCACCCGATCCTTGATCCCAAGGCAGAAAAGATCACCAAACCGATGGCCAAAGGTCTTCCTGCAGGCCCCGGCGGATCAACCGGACAAATTGTTTTCAACTCCGAAGATGCAGTAGCCTGGGCAAAGAAAGGCAAAACCGTTATCCTCGTACGTGAAGAAACAAACCCTGAAGACATCGAAGGAATGCGCGCTGCGCAGGCAATTTTAACCGCACGCGGCGGAATGACAAGTCATGCGGCTCTCGTAGCACGCGGCTGGGGAAAATGCTGTATCGTTGGTGCCGGCGGACTCAAAATCGAAGCCTCCAAAAAAACCATGAAAATTGGTGAGCTCACATTGACAGAAGGTGATTTTATTTCACTGAATGGTTCCAAAGGTTACATATACAATGGCCAGCTGCCAATGATCAAAGCTGCCGAGGAGAACCCCGATTTCCAGGCATTCATGAAACTGTGCGATGCTGTTCGTACCATGAAAATCAGAACAAACGCCGACACCCCTGAAGATGCTGCAAAAGCACGTGCTTTTGGTGCTGAAGGTATCGGACTTTTCCGCACCGAGCACATGTTCTATGGTAAAAATGCAGAAAAACCGCTTTTCCTCCTTCGTAAAATGATCGCTTCTAAATCGGAAGAAGAGCGCCGCAAGGCATTGAACGAACTCTATCCTTATGTGAAAGAAGATATTAAGCAAACCCTGGCTGCCATGGATGGATATCCTGTCACCATTCGTACGCTTGATCCACCCCTCCATGAGTTTATCCCGCAAAATGAAGATGCCCGCAAAAAAATTGCCGACAGTCTGAAAATCTCTAAAGAAGAATTCGACCGCCGTGCCGATGCACTTCATGAAACGAACCCGATGATGGGCCACCGTGGTGTGCGTTTGGGAATTACCTACCCCGAAATCACCGAGATGCAGGTTCGGGCTATCTTTGAAGCCACTGCTGAACTACTCCAGGAAAAGAAGGATGTTTTCCCTGAAATTATGATCCCGGTTACCTGCACTGAAAAGGAACTGAACCATCAATATTTGATCATTGATGAAATTTATGCAGAAGTTTGCAAGAAATTCGATATGCTGGTGATTCCCCATCTGGTTGGAACCATGATCGAGATTCCCCGTGCTGCCCTCACCGCCGATAAAATTGCGAAGACAGCTTCCTTCTTCTCTTTTGGCACCAATGATCTTACGCAGATGACCTTTGGTTTTTCACGCGATGATATCGGTGGATTTGTCCCCGAATATGTTGAACAGAAAATACTTCCTGTTGATCCTTTCCAGGTAATCGATTTCGATGGCGTAGGCCAGCTGATGAGAATGGCTGTTGAAAAAGGACGTTCTACCCGCCCAAACCTTAAGATCGGTATCTGTGGCGAGCATGGTGGGGAACCTGCATCGGTTGAATTCTGTCATTCTTTGGGATTCAATTATGTAAGTTGTTCTCCGTTCCGAGTGCCAATTGCCCGTTTGGCTGCAGCCCAGGCTGTGATCAAACAGAAAAAAGCTGCCGCTGCTGCAAAACCTGCTGCAAAACCTGCTGCAAAGAAAAAGTAAGCTCCGGCTACCATGAAACGAAAAGGCTGATCTGGCAACGGGTCAGCCTTTTTTTTTACCGCAGATGAGGTATCTCAGGATTAACAGGAGATATTGACTGACAATCTTCCTACATTTACACCGCCATTTTGACTTAATACACAGTAAATGATATACGACTATATTGTGATCGGATCTGGCTTTGGCGGCAGCGTTGCAAGCCTCCGTCTTGCAGAAAAAGGTTACTCCGTTCTTACCCTTGAACAGGGGAAAAGGTATAATCCCGAAGATTTTCCAAAAACAAACTGGAACCTGGCCAAATATCTTTGGGTTCCGGCCCTGCGATTCTTCGGGTTTCAGAAACTTTCATTCTATTCAAGTGCAAGCATCCTGAGCGGAACAGGGGTGGGCGGCGGTAGCCTTGTTTATGCCAACACGCTGTACATTCCACCCGATGATTTTTTTTATAACCTGTCGTGGCACCGGTTCGGTGACTGGAAAAAAATACTGGAGCCCTTTTATGACAAGGCTTCATTCATGCTCGGACGAAAAAAATACTCGAAACTGAATATCGAAGACAAAATACTGGAAGAGGTATCGAAGGAGATGAATGCACACGACACCTTCGAAACCGTTTATGTGGGCGTAAATCTCGACCGGTCAGAACAACCTGCGGATCCATATTTCAATGGTCTGGGCCCCCTGCGAAAAGGATGCATTGAATGTGCAGGATGTATGGTGGGTTGCAGAGAAAATGCAAAAAACACCTTAGACAGAAACTATTTATGGTTTGCAGAAAAAATGGGCGTAACAATACTGCCTGAAACCAAGGCCGAAAAAATCTCTTTCGCCGACAATCTGTATACTGTTGAAACAAAAAATGTCACCTCATTTTTCCGAAGGAAAAGACAGGTGTTCAAAGCAAAGGGGATAGTTGTTGCAGCCGGCGCTTTAGGCACGCTCGACCTGCTGCTCAAACAAAAACACAAATATGCAACACTTCCATTTTTGTCCGACAAACTCGGATACGAACTCCGAACCAATGCAGAAACACTTTGCGCAGTTTCTGGTGCAAAAGAGAAGATGAACAACGGACTTGCCATTACATCGGTTTTCAGTCCGGATTCTCAAACCCATGTAGAGGTCGTCAAATACCCCGACCAGTCAAATGCGATGAAGTGGTTTTTCGGGTTATCCGTACCCGGCGCAAACTCTTCATTACAAAGATCATGGATGCTTATCCTGAAAACAATTACACATCCATGGCTCTTCCTGAAAACGGTTTTTAATTTCACATGGTCAACCAGATCTGTTATTTTTCTGGTGATGCAGTCGGCAGATAATGCCATGAAAATGGTTTGGAAGAAAAATATTTTCGGGGGAACAATGAAGATCGACAACAGAGGTAACCGAAAAGTTCCAGCCTATATTCCAATTGGCCAGGAGGTCATGGAGCGGTATGCCCGAAAAGTAACCGGCGTGCCACAGAATATTCTTTTGGAAATATTTTTCGACCGGCCAACGACGGCACATATCCTGGGAGGCTGCCCTATGTCTGAAACAGTTGAATCAGGGGTTGTTGATAAAAACCTGGAAGTACATGGTTATCCCGGGTTTTATATTACCGACGGATCGGTGATACAAGGTAACATAGGCGTTAATCCAAGTCTTACCATCACCGCCATGGCGGAATATTGCATGAATGGTATTCCTTCAAAGACGGCAGGCCCTGTAACCCGAATCTCCAAACAATTACTGATACTTGAAGATGAGTGGAAAAAAGCACAATCAATGGCGTAGGTTGATCATTTACGTGCCATCATAATGGTTTAAAGGGAAATCTTTTCAGAGAAAACCAGAAGATGGAATATATTTGTATTTTTGTCACAATACAACAAGTAAAAGTAAAAAAAAATCATGATAGCACCTCAAAGTTACACAGGATATACCATTTTAATTGCCGAAGATAATGTATCAAATTTCGATTACATTAAGAACACTTTCAGGACCACCGGCTTAACTATCCTGCATGCTGCCAATGGTAAGGAGGCCGTTGACTACTGTCTGGCCCATCCGGAGATCAGGCTGGTATTGATGGATGGAATGATGCCTGAAATGACCGGTTATGAGGCCACCATAGAGATCAGAAAATTCCGTACGGAATTACCCATTGTCCTGCTCACCGCTTATGTAAGCCAAACATCTATCAGGGATGCTGTTATAAGTGGTTGCACCGATTACTTAGCTAAACCAATTGGCACTGACGAACTGCTCACTGTACTTAAAAAGTGGATCGTGGTGTAATTTCCGCCATTGATATCATGGTTAAACATATTGCTGATGATCAAACAGATTCACCTGCCAGGTTCGATATTGACAGCCATTCTCATGTTCGTGATGGCGTTAAGCCTGACTGCACAAACCACTCCGGATAGTTTGCTGAACATTCTCAGTAAATCATCAGGCGAGACAAGGTTTAAAACACTCAAGGCACTGGGGAAATTCTACAAGCATGCCGATCCTGTAAAGTCATTAGAATATGCCACGGAGGAAAGAAAACAGGCGCGGGCATTGAAAGATCGTAGTTTGGAGGCGGATGCCCTGAATGATATGGCCATACCGATGCTGATGATGCAACAAAACAAGCAAGCCATTTTGCTTCTCAGGGAAAGTACCGCGATGTATGATTCTTTGAAGGATGAAGGAGGTATGGCAAAGGTTACCAATAACCTGGGGATTGCCTGGTCGCAGATTGGTTCTTATGAAAATTCTTTGACCTGCTATAGTCAGGCACTCAGATGGTACACTAAAAACAAGGATCTGACAAACCAGGCCCGCGTTTACATGAGCCTGGGGCTCGTTTATGAACAACTTAAAAAATTTGATCAGGCGTTGGATGCACACCACAAAGCCCTTGGTATTTTTACGTCCGAAAATAATGAACGAATGATGGCTGATGCCGGGTTGAACCTGGGATTGGCCTATAAATCGACCGGAAACTTTACCGATGCCGAATATTATATAAAAAAATCACTCGATTTTTATCAGAAACAACAGATCGCGTTCGGTATGGCTGTGGCATCCAACAATCTGGCGCAGCTTTATAAGGCAAAGGGTGATTTGAAAAAATCTTTTGAGTGGTATGACAAGTCCCTTATACTTATCCGTAAAGTCCGTAATACCTGGGCTGAAGCCTCGGTTTACCTTGACCTGGCCGACATTCACTACCAGCAGGCAAACTGGAATGCGGCACTCAGCAACCTCACCGCAGCCGAAAACCTGAACTCCCCCGAAAACGATCCTGGTTTACAATCACAGATTTTTCACCTTTTAAGTCGTGTTTATGATACGATTCACCAGGATCGTCTGGCATTGGATTATTTTAAACGGTACACAACCCTGAAAGACACCTTGTCATCGGCCGAAAAAACAAAGGTGATTGAGGAACTCAACATCCGGTTCGAAACGGAGAAAAAGGTTGCTGAAAATGAGCTTCTCAGGGCAGATATCAAGGTACGAAAACTCAGACAGTGGATGCTTACAGCATTCGCTCTGGCTGCTTTATTGACTATCATTATTCTCGCCAGGATATTTATCAGTAAAAGAAAACAACTTATTATCAAAAAAAATGAAGCAGAACAGGATGCTTTGGCGGCACAGGAAGGTCTGGCAAAGATGACTCAGGAACTTACTTCCAAGGTTCTGCACATGGCCGGTGCCGCTGAAAAAAAAGCGCTATTCGCTGAAAAACTGGCAGCTCTTGTCCCTTTTATCAATGAGGAGGGACTGCCTGTTTTGCAAAGCCTGGCTGACGAGTTTAACAATCCGGTGGACGACCATTTATGGGAAGAGTTTGCGAAGTATTTCGAAAAGATGCATCCCTCCTTCCTGGCAAAACTGATATTGAATTTTCCGGACCTGACCCCTAATGACCGGAAAATATGCGCCATGATCAGAATCAATCTCTCAACCAAAGAGATCGCTCTCATGCTCAACAGAAGTGTACGGACCATTGAGTCTGCCAAATACCAGATCAAAAAGAAATTAAACCTTAGAGATGATCAAAATCTCACACCTTTTCTTATCTCAATGTAAATCATATCATTACACTTTTTACTAATTTCAACCAGTAGGTTTTAAGTACTCTTTTTTTATCATTCCTCAATTCCCAGTAATTTACAAGTAACCTGAAATTAGGAAAACTGTATGATGCTATACTAATATTGCATCATGAATTCCGACAACATCGCCACCCAGCTTACCGCCCATCTGCCACACCAGGATGAAAGTAAACCCTGTTCAAAATCAACTATTCTCATTGTCAGGAAAAAATCGGCTAACCAGCGTGACCTGAGTTCACTGCGTTTATACGATAATATCTATTTCATTACTGCAGAATCAGGACATGAGGCCATCAGGTTGTTACGCGACCACCTCGAAACAGCATTGGTACTAATCAGTGCCGAATTGCCTGGGATGGGCTGTTTTGATACTATCTTTCAAATCAGGAAAATTTCTCATGAAATCCCTGTTATTCTCCTTACCAATAATGGTAGCACAGAATCAGCTCGTCTTTCAAAAATTTACGGATGTTCCTGCCTGTTGCAATGTCCGATTGATCCGGCCGAGCTTGACCGGGTCGTTGTAGGCTATCTGAATCAGGGTGACACGTATCACGATCATTCATGCAAATCATTCACTAAAAATGAAACCCTGAGAAATAAAATAGCTAAAAAGCCATGGAATCCATTTGTCGCAGCGCTATTCTGGTGGGCGTTCTGATGAAATAGATCATCAGAAACATTTTATATTCCTGATAACATTGATATTAACTCCAGGTTCCCATGAGATCAAAACATTTATATTCCGGCAACAATGCCGCCCCCTTATCCTCCCGGTTATCCTATGAGGATGAAAACAAATCAGCTGTTTCACAGGATGAAGCACCATTACCCAACATCTGCGACAATTTGCACGATGACCTCACACAAACATTGACGCAACATGCTGATCATGCAAAAACCGAAGGAAGTGTTTACATGAAACTCCTCGCTGAGCTTAAAAAAACGGCTCACCTGAAACCTTGAAAAACCCGCCCCGTCCACTCATTCTCACTGGAGAGGTGAACATTCACGGAACATGTAGCATCACCTTGAAAGTAACAGTTGGTCCTCAATGCTTCGGCGCATCCTTCTTGCAGCATGCCGGCAGTTTAGCATAAGCCGCCTGGTTGGCCGGGATCGAATCGGCATCATAACCCAGCTTTGACAATGTTTTCCTCAATTGCTCAGGAGAAGTTTTAGCCGGATTGTAAACGACTGTCGCCATTTTTGTTTCCACATCCAGGGTTGAAGATTTAACACCTTTCTCAAACGCAAAGCAACCCTCAATGCGATCCTTGCACATGCCGCAAACCGCCGAAGTTTTGATTACTATTGTGTCAACCTTTTTCTGTTGTCCAAAACAAGTGGCGGAAAAAACGATCATCAACACCAGTAAATTAATCAATTTTGACATTTTTTTCATGTTTTTAAGTTAATTTTTTTTTTAACCCAGGCTGAAGCCAGGGGTTACCTGATCATCATTCTGATTCCTGCATATACCGTAATCCCCACAACCGGGCCCCATGCCATGGAGGCATCAAAATGGGTATGGTATGGTTTCCAGTATTCGGCAATGGGGTCGGCTTGACGGAAATTGGTCAGATTTTCCCCACCGATGTAAACGTCGAAATGTTTGAACTTTTTTGTTACCTGCCCAAGCAGGTTAAACCAAACCGGAGAATAACCCGGTCGCTGCAGGAAGCCAGGCATTTTCTGTGTATCCGGTAATCGCGACGGGCCATTGAGCTGACCTGTGAGGTCAAATTTCCATTTATCAAATTTCGTGGCATATCCAAGGGAAAGCAATCCTTTATACTGGTTAACCATCGATTTCTGCCGTAACATGCCACCTTCTGTAATCTTCACATCATTGTAACGGAATGCAGCCGTAATAGTAAACCGTTTTACCGGGGAAAAAGTAAATTGTACCTGGGCACTGTTGGCATACGATTTTCCGTTTAAGTTATAGAAAAACAAGGCTGTTGGCAGGCTGTCCTGGTCTACAATGATTTGTTTCACGAAACTGGTACGATAAGCATCTATCGAAAACTCAGCCTTTTCATTAAAAAGTGTGAAGTTCCATGTAAAATTCAGGCCATAGTTCCAGGCCTCTTCATTGCCAAGATCAGGTGCAAAATTGAGTACACGCTGGCTCACAAAAACCGAACTGTTTTCGGCAAGGAGGTTGGGCGATCTATATCCCTTCCCAACGGATGCCCGGACTGTTGTCGACTTTGATGGATTTACCCGAACATGAAGCCTTGGGGTGAAATAGTAACCAAAACGGCTGTTATAATCACCGCGAACCCCTGCGATCAGGGCAAATTTACCGCAGTAATCGAAAGTATATTCGAGGAAGACTCCGCCATTCCATTCATTCCGGTCAAGAAGGTAGGTGAATACAGAGTCCCCAACCAGTGTGAAAAGATCGGCATTGGTCGCCGCTGAATCTGGTGGCAGCGTTTGGTACCGGTATTTCAGGCGGGTTTGGATGTAATTTTCGCTGTAATCATCCATGAAATAACTGGCTCCTGCCGAAAACCGGTGTTTGTTTCCGTTAAATGATGTTGTGAAAATCAGATTGGCATTGAAGTTTTGCTCATGTCCATGGTACAAATTGATCCCATAGAACGCATCCTGCTGATGATTGATCCCGGAGAGAATAAGTCCAAGACTCGATTTTCCGCCGGAACCCATGAAAACCCCGTTTTTCCAGAATGCCTCCAACCGATTGGTTTTCACTCCAATGCCATATTTTTTCGCATCGGTTGTAATGCCGGTGGTATCGGTGTTCCAGGTACTTTTGTCAAAGGCCATCTGGCCGCCGTTCCTGTCCTCATAAAGATATTTGAGACCCAGTCTGGAGACCCATTTCCCCTGGATGATGTAATCCCACCGGTTCATGGCAGTTATCGTCGTAATTTTGGGAGCATCCATAAACCCATCGGTAGAATCAGGTTTTACGACCACATTGCGATCATATTTATATTGGGAAGTCGCAGCATGAACCAGGAGCGAAGTACTCAATTTATCATTGATTTTTATGGCACCATCGGCATTGGCCTCAAACCTCAGGTTACTGTTTCCATAGAGGTTCATGAAAAATTTCTCACCGCTCTCTGGTTTTTTATATTCCACATTGATCTGTCCGGTAACTGATTCATAGCCCTGCACCACTGATGAAGTCCCCTTGGCGATCTGGATCGATTCCATCCATGAACCCGGGATATAATTCAGCCCGAATGGTGTTGCCAATCCCCGGATGAGGGGTACATTTTCGGTCATGATCTGGCTGTATATACCCGATAAACCTAGGAGTTGAATCTGGCGTGCACCTGAAAGGGCATCTGAATATGACACATCAACCGAGGCATTTGTTTCAAAGCTTTCTGCCAGGTTGCAACACGCAGCCCGCTGCAGTTCCCCTGTGGTGATCACCGTGGTTTGCCTGGCATTGAGTTTCGATGTAAAAGTGTTATCAGGCTTCCCATTGATTTCAACCTCAGAAAGGTTTTGAACATCCGGAAGCATTTCGATCTCAATTTTACCTTTCCCGGAAGATATTGAAACCGTATCGCGCCGATAACCGAGGATGCTGACAACAAGTTTACTTTGCCTGCTCCCTGTCCCGGTAATGCTGAACTTCCCGCCTTCATCGGTAAATGTTCCCTTGGTCGTGCCAAGCCAAAACACATTCACCCCCGGCAACCCAACCTTGTGTCCCCTGGCATCCCTTTCGAACACCATTCCAGTGACTGTTTGGGCCCTGATATTTTGAACCATGCAGATTCCGCCCAATAATATAATTAATATAATAATCCTGTAATTTTTCATCATTCATGTATTAATCCGACATCAAATAATAAGGTTTAATAGCCATACAAACCCAGCTTGATTCCAGCCCTGAAAAAAGATGGAATCACATTCCCTCCTACCCTTTGATCAGGAGGATGTGGAAATTGAGTAAATGAATGGCCTTGTCAGGCTAATGAAGGATGAGCCGGGATTTTCATCTGGTGCAGATAATACACCAAAACTTTTCCAAATAAAGGAGGGGAGTAAAATTGAAAATGAGCAGGTTTCAATAAAGGCTGCTCAAATGCAGGCAATGAGCATATTAAAACCGGATATTCCGGATTTTTCGCAGATTCCGTGTTGACTTGAAGTTTTGTAACCCTTTCAGTAAGTATCTCTAACTTAAAAAAAGTGACAATGCTTTTGCAGCATGGTGATGCATCAATTTGCCTGGGCAGCGCATCCTCTGATTTAGCAACGTGATTGGAACACGCGTAACCGGTTGATTCATCTGCACAGCAGGAGGATCCTGAACTTTTGAAAAACTCAGGGTAAACTGTCACAATGTTCTCTTTGCTGCTGTTGCAAATATGATGGAGCACCGATAATCCGGTTGTTCCGAAAAGGAAGACCAGCAACATAAAAATAATACCGATGCGTTGTATTGTTTTCATCATAATATTTGCATCTGCAAAAGTAATACTATTTTCTTTATTGTTGATCCTCAGAAAACAGCCCGTTTTTAAGCCGTTTGAGATAAACCAATATTTTTTTGGTTTAATATTGCAAAAAAAACAATGGCAAAACTATTTTGTGGCACCAGGGAATTGGACTTATCCACCCCTGTGGTGATGGGCATCCTGAACCTTACACCCGACTCATTTTTCGATGGCGGAAAATTTCCGGGTATGGATAGTCAGTTGCGGCAGGTGGAAAAGATGCTGGAAGATGGTGCATCCATTATTGACATTGGCGCTGTATCCACAAGGCCGGGAGCCGGTGAGGTGAATGAATCTGAGGAACTCAGGCGCCTGCTCCCTTCCGTGAAAGCTATCCGGGACCATTTTCCCGGGTGCATATTGTCAGTAGACACCTTTCGCCCGATGGTGGCCCGGGAGGCAGTGGAACATGGCGCATCCATCATCAATGATATTTATGGCGGACGCTACAGTGAAGGCATGCTTGAAACAGTTGCATCCCTCAAAGTTCCCTATATTCTCATGCACATGAAAGGCACTCCTGCTGATATGCAACATCATCCCACTTACTCCGATGTGGTGGCAGAGGTGGCCTATTTCTTTGAGAACCAATTAACACTATGCCGTGATACAGGAATCCGCCAGGTATTGATCGACCCCGGATTCGGTTTCGGCAAAACTGTTGAACAAAACTTTACGTTGCTTGCCCGCCTGGAAGATTTCAAATTTCCGGCAACATCGATGGTAGTCGGTCTGTCAAGAAAATCATTGATAAACAGGTCGCTGAATATCAATGCTTCCGAAGCACTCAATGGCACAACCGTACTTAACACCATCGCGCTGATCAAAGGCGCCGACATTCTGAGGGTGCATGATGTAAGGGAGGCGATGGAGGCAATCAGACTGGTAAAGATGCTCGGTTAGTGGAAAAATGGTAACTTTGCAACATGTTATTAGTAGGACTGTTTTCGCTTCGGATCGTTGATATCATTGACATCCTTCTGTTCGCAATACTCTTGTACGAAATTTACAACCTTGTCAAGGGAACTGCCGCGATCAGGATTTTCATCGGGATCATTGCTGTTTACCTCATCTGGAGGGTCGTAAAAGTAATGCAGATGCAACTGCTTACCGAAATCCTCGGGCAGTTCATCAGCGTTGGGGTAATCGCCCTTGTGGTGGTATTTCAACCCGAGATACGCCAGGTCCTGCTCATGCTTGGAAACTCAAAAATCATTAAGAATCAACGAAAGCGTTTCCTTTTCTGGCGGTTTAAGATCGACAACCCGGTTAACCTGAACATTGATAAAATTGTAAAAGCATGTCAGAAAATGGCTGAAACCAAAACCGGTGCTTTGATTGTGATCGCACAGCAAAATGAACTGGCGCAATATATTGCCACCGGACAGGCCGTTGATGCGAAAGTTTCGGAAGTCATCCTCGAAACGATATTCTTTAAAAACAGCCCGCTGCATGATGGTGCTGTGATCGTTATCGGAGAAAATATCAGGGCTGCAAGATGTATCCTGCCCGTATCCAACAAAGCAACAATCCCTCCTTTTTACGGATTACGGCATCGTGCCGCTGTAGGTATCACGGAAAAATCAGATGCAATCGCCATCATTGTTTCCGAGGAAAGGGGAGACATCGCATACTGCTATGAGGGAATACTCTATGAGAACGTGAGTCCCAGTGATCTTTCGAATTTTGTTGAGGGCCTGTTTAAATAATGCAAACAATGCAAACAATGCAAACAATGCAAACAATGCAAACAATGCAGGCAATGCAAACAATGCAAGCAATGAGGGGGTGGAGGATATTGGTGTTGTGGGGTTGGGTTATGAGCGTTTCTTTGGTTTTTTGATTTTTGACAGAGAATCTGCAATCCGTGCACTATCCGCTTTTTTTGCCGCTTCAAATTCCCGGACAAGCATGTCGGGGGTTTTACCAAGGTTCATCAATGCCATTTTTGCATCCTTGGTAAAGTCATCGGAAGGGTATTTTTCTATAAACAAGAGATACGTCTCCCGGGCTTTGTCAAGGTCCTGCATGACGTTTTCATAGACAAACGCCTTAAAAAACATACAAAGGGAGGCCTTAGGTTTGTCGGGATAATTGGTCATGTATTGATCGAAGAGTTTGAGCGCCCGTGGGCCGTCACCCGAATTCATCACAATGTTGGCAGCTTTGAACAAATATCCCGGTGATAGTGAATCTTTGGGATGTTCTTTGATAAACATTTCATATAACGACAAAAGACTATCTGCTTTTTGCTTATTAAAACTTACTGCTTCCGGAGAAAAAAGACTTTTCTCCAGGGTTTGAATCTGGTTCGCAACTTTATCGCGCGAAGGGCTGCAACTAACCATTATCATCATCAGTAGCGCAGAGAGCACTGAAACTGCTGTTTTTTTCATTATTGAGATTTTATCTGTAATTTGTAAAAATATTTCCTGTTTATTTTCTTCCTTTTTTCAACTGGGGGAACATCATGCGGTAAGCCACCTCCACATTTCCCTTACTGATGTCGGACAACCTTCGTTTCAGGAGAATTTTTTTCAGTGAAGTAATGCGGTCAACGAAAACAATTCCCTCAATGTGGTCATATTCATGCTGGATTACCCTGGCAATCACACCGTCATACCTTTCATCGTGTTCAACAAAATTTTCATCCATATATCTGATATAGATGACTGGCTTCCGCAGAATGTCCTCACGCAATCCGGGGAAACTCAGGCACCCTTCATTGAACGAAAATTCGTCACCTTCCTCCTTATATATATATGCGTTAAGAAAGGCTTTTTTGAAATTCTCCGCCCCCGGATACTTTTCGGCAAAAGCCGATGCATCAATCACAAACAACCGGATAGAACGGTTTACCTGCGGAGCTGCCAAACCAACGCCATCCGACAAATACATGGTTTCCCACATATCGGCAATAAACTGGCTAAGGTTTGGATGATCCGGAGAAATATCTTCTGCCACTTTCTTTAAAACAGGGTGCCCGTAGGCGACAACCGGGAGAATCATAGGGTGCTGGTTTATGGTTAATTTTTATTGTGGGCAAGTGGGCAAGTGGGCAGGTGGACGAGTGGGCAAGTGAACCTCAATTTTAATATAGTTTTCCATTCCCAATTTCTAATTTCCAATTTCCAATTTCTAATTTCCAATTTCTAATTTCCAATTTCTAATTTCTAATTTCCAATTTCTAATTTCCAATTTCCATATACGATTGCAGCATGATGGTCGCACTTACCATATCAACCAACGCCTTATCCTGACGATCCTTTTTTTTAAGCCCTGCTTCCCTGATGGTGCGGGTGGCAAGCAGCGATGTAAACCTTTCATCAGCCCGTTCTACCCGAATTCCGGGAAAAGTTGCCCTGAGTGCCTTTACAAAAGGTTCGATAAAGACAGTTGATTCAGAATCGGTGTAATTCATCTGTTTTGGCTTGCCTACCACAAAACAATCTACAACGTTCTTTTTTGCATAATCTTTTAAAAAATCAAGCACATCCATTGAATTCAATGTAGTGAGCCCGGTCGCAAAAATCTTCAACTCATCTGTTACTGCAAGACCTGTCCTCTTCTGTCCGTAATCAATCGCAACAATCCTTCCCATTCAGCAATTTTGTTGCAAAGGTAGAAAGATTTCGGATTTCAGATTTCAGATTTCGGATTAAAGGTTAACTTTGACCTTTGTATTTTGACTTTTGATTTTCAAAATGATCAGACTTAAACAACTCATTGAATCTGCATGGGAAAACCGGGAATTATTAAAAAATCCGGAAACCCGTGATGCTATTTGTGAAGTGATCGCTCAGCTTGACAAGGGTTTGCTCAGGGTTGCTTCCCAGGATTCAGGGCAATGGATCACCCATGAATGGATAAAAAAGGCAGCAATCCTCTATTTTCCCATCCGGAAAATGGAAGTAATTGAGGTTGGCCCGTTTCAGTTTTATGATAAAATTCCGCTGAAAACCAACTATGACAGGCAAGGCGTTCGGGTTGTGCCGCATGCCATTGCCCGCTATGGTGCATTTTTAGCTGAAGGGGTTATCCTGATGCCTTCGTATGTTAATATTGGTGCATACATCGATACAGGAACCATGGTGGATACCTGGGCAACAGTTGGTTCATGCGCCCAGATCGGCAAACATTGCCACCTCAGCGGCGGTGTCGGGATTGGCGGCGTACTGGAACCTGTTCAGGCAGCACCGGTTATTATTGAAGACAATTGCTTTCTGGGTTCCAGATGCATTGTGGTGGAGGGTGTAAGAGTTGGCAGTGAAGCTGTATTGGGAGCAAATGTGGTGCTTACCGGTTCCACTAAAATAATTGATGTGTCGGGCGTAACACCTGTTGAATATAAAGGTTATGTTCCCCCGCGATCGGTCGTGATCCCCGGAACGCTCCCCAAAAGCTTTCCTGCCGGGATTTACCATGTTCCCTGCGCCTTGATCATCGGCAGCCGTAAACCATCAACCGACCTGAAAACTTCCCTCAATCAGGCTCTACGGGAATTTGACGTACCAGTATAGATGAAAAAAATTCTGATTATCCAAACCGCCTCCATCGGCGATGTAATCCTTGCTACGCCAGTTCTGGAAAAATTGCACCACCATTTTCCTGACGCCCGGATTGATTTCCTGGTAAAAAAAGGGATGGAAAACCTGTTCCTGGGCCACCCTTTTTTACATGATGTCTTGACATGGGACAAAAAATCACACAAATACCGCAACTTCAGTAAACTCATGACCGGCATACGGCACACCAGATATGACATGGTAGTGAATTTGCAGCGATTTTTCATGACCGGCCTCCTGACGGCCTGTTCACGGGCCGGAATGCGGTTAGGATTCGACAAAAACCCATGGTCATTTTGCTTTACCAGAAAAATCCCGCATGAAATCGGTACCGGTATTCATGAAATCAAGCGAAATTTATCGCTGATCAGCGAGATCACCGATGATCTTGAAACCATGCCTGGTCTGTACCCTACCCCATCCGATGAAGCAGTGTCGGGACAGTTTGTAAATGGGATATTCTACACTATTTCACCTGCTTCTCTCTGGTTTACCAAACAGTACCCTGTTGAAAAATGGATTGAACTTATTTGCCGGATACCGCATGAATACCCCGTTTTCCTGCTCGGCGCCCCGGATGATCAGGCACTTTGCCAAGAAATCATCAACCGGGCAGGCCATCCCGGTACCATCAATCTTACCGGAAAACTTACCCTCCTTCAGTCGGCCGCACTGATGAAGCAGTCAAAGATGAATTTTACCAACGATTCGGCACCCATGCATCTCGCATCGGCTGTTAATGCTCCGGTTACCGCCATTTATTGCTCCACGGTGCCTGAATTTGGGTTCGGGCCACTGGCCACGAACTCCAGTGTGGTTGAGATCACAGAAAAACTGGCATGTCGCCCCTGCGGATTGCATGGATTCAAAACCTGTCCGGAAAAACATTTCCGGTGCGGGTTCGGAATTGATGCCGGGAAACTTGTTGAAAGACTATAATTTTACCATGGTAAGCAAAGGTTGACAATCAATAATTCTATGGCTGCTTCCTTCCTTCTAAGCAATTTCTGAGTACCTTTGCACGTTATTCAGATTCAATGGAAGTTATTGTCATGTCACCCATCGAACGGGAAATCCAACATTGTTTAAAAGTACTTCATGCCGGAGGGACCATCCTCTACCCCACTGATACCATCTGGGGAATCGGATGTGATGCCACAAATGAGGTTGCCGTAGCAAAAATCTTCCGGATCAAACAGCGGATGGACCAGAAAAGCCTGATAATTTTGCTTGATGAGGCTGAAAAGTTGAATGACTATGTTTCCAACATTCCCGAAATTGCCTGGGATCTGCTTAAACATGTTGACACGCCATTGACCATCGTTTATCAGGAAGCCAAAAACCTGGCAAAAAATGTGATTGCCGAGGACGGTTCCGTGGCTATCAGAATTGTAAAAAATGAATTCTGCCGAAAACTAATCCGCAAATTTGGCACACCTATCGTTTCCACTTCAGCAAATATTTCAGGTTCAACTCCTCCAATGGCTTTTCGCAACATTGTCCGCGAAATCATCCAGGGTGTTGAATATGTTGTTGATGAATCACTTGAGCAGGTTCATGAACTAAAACCATCCCGAATCATTAAACTTGAACAAAACGGTGAATTCCGCATCATCCGCAATTAATTAACAACACATTTTTTTGATGAAACAACCATTTTTCCTTTCTTTTTGCTTCCTGCTGTTTTTTGCCAATCAAATTGCCTTCAGTGATCCCGTAGATAAACCCAAACGCTTTTCCATCAATGGTAAATTGACTGACCAGAACAGCGGCGAAGCACTTGTTGGGGCGACCATTTTCATCCTGGAACTTAAAACCGGGGCCGTTTCTGATATTTATGGCAATTACTCTCTAACCCTTGATGAAGGAAACTACACGCTGGTTTATTCATATATCGGATATTCAAAGGTTGAAAAATCGATTGAGCTTACCAGGGATTTAAAGATATCGCTCGAACTGCAACCTCAGCAGCACCAGTTAAAAGAAATAGAAATCACCAGTGAAAAGAATGACAAAAATGTAGTAAAACCAGAGATGAGCACCTTTCGCATGGATATCAAGACCATCCAGCGGATCCCTGCCCTGATGGGAGAGGTCGACATCATCAAGGCCATTCAGTTGCTGCCCGGTGTACAATCGGTGGGAGAAGGCTCTTCAGGGTTCAGCGTACGCGGCGGTGCTCCTGATCAGAACCTCATCCTGTTGGATGAGGCTACTGTTTACAATGCCTCCCATCTGATGGGCTTTTTCTCCGTTTTCAACAATGATGCGATCAAAGATGTAAAACTCTACAAAGGGGATATCCCGGCCAACTATGGCGGGAGGCTTGCATCTGTTCTCGATGTACGCATGAATGAAGGAAATTCGAAAAAGTTTGAAGTCAATGGCGGCATTGGAATCATTGCCAGCCGGTTAACAATCGAAGCGCCCATCCTTAAAGACCGCTGTTCATTTATCCTCTCCGGCCGGAGGACCTATGCCGACATTTTCCTTCCCCTCTCATCAAATAAAGCCTTGCAAAACAACAGGCTCTATTTTTATGACCTGAATGCAAAGATAAATTACCGGATCAACGACAACAACCAGGTATTTTTATCGGGTTATTTTGGCCGCGATGTATTTAAAAACGGATTTGCAGGCATGAAATGGGGTAATGAAACAGCAACCGTCCGCTGGAATCACCTTTTTACAAAACAGTTATTTTCAAATTTCTCCTTCATCTACAGCAATTACCTGTATAATCTCGGAACCCCTGCCGGCAACAACAACTCATTCGACTGGACCTCCAACCTCCGCGATCTCGGATTAAAAGGTGACTTCAGCTATTACCTGAATACCAAAAATACGATTAAGTTCGGGGCATCCGTCATCTACCACATGTTCAACCCCGGTCAGGCCAAAGGAATCGGTGAACAGACTGTGTTTGCCGACGTCCAGGTACCGAAAAATTACGCCTTTGAAACCGGCGTTTACGGGAGCAATGAACAAAAAATCGGGGAACATTTCACCATGAAATATGGTTTACGGTTTTCCATGTTTCAGAATACCGGTCCTGGTACTGTTTTTCATTATGATGCCAATTATAAAGCCACTGACTCCACCGTTTATAAGTCGGGAGTGCTTTATCATACTTATATCGGTGTTGAACCAAGGCTCGGTTTGCTTTATGATTTTAACAGCAAACATTCGATCAAGGCCAGCTATGCCCGAACCGACCAGTATTTGCAACTGGCCCAGAATTCAACCGTTGGCACACCCCTTGATATCTGGTTTCCTTCAAGTCCCAATGTAAAACCCCAGATCGCTGATCAGCTCGCTGTAGGTTACTTCAGAAATTTCAGGAGAAACACCATTGAAACATCTGTGGAAGGTTACTACAAGTGGATGAGTAATGTAGTTGATTTCAAAGATTTTGCGCAATTGCTCCTGAATAACAAACTTGAAGGTGAGATTCGCAGCGGAAAAGCCTGGTCGTATGGAGTCGAATTTCTGGTTAGGCTGAATGAAGAGAAAATCAACGGCTGGGTAAGTTATACCTACTCCCGTACTTTTCGACAGATCAATGAGATAAACAGCAACAACCCCTATCCTGCCCCGTATGATAAACCAAACAATATTTCAGTGGTATTAAACTATGTGATCAGCAAACGGTTTACTGTTTCGGCCAATTGGGTGTATGCCACCGGTGCCCCGGTAACCTTTCCCACAGGGCGTGCGGAGATCGGCGGTAAAATAGTGCCCATTTATTCTGACCGGAATCAATACCGATATCAGGATTACCATCGCCTCGACCTGTCACTCTCCTTTTTCAGCAAGCAGAAACCCGGCAGAAAATTCAACTGGGACCTGAATTTCTCGGTCTATAATGCTTACAACCGCCACAATACATGGTCAATCAACTTTACCCAGGATAATATAAACCCTGATGTTACCTATGCTGAGAAAGTTTACCTCTTCGGAATTATCCCGTCTTTGACATTCAATTTTCACTTCAACAATGATTAAAAAAGCCATAAGTTTCGCCCTTATTGCCTTGATGGCAGCGGGATGTACCGAAAAAATAGATGTCAAACTCGATAGTACCTATACCCGTTTGGTGGTTGATGGTTCCATTGAGGCCGATAGCGGGGCATACAGGGTAGCCCTGACAACATCGGCAGATTACTTCTCCAACGAACCAGTTCCCAGGGTGGTGAATGCGGCTGTGTCAATCAGCGATGGCGCCAATACGTTTATGCTGCATGAATCACAACAAGGTTTTTCAGGCATTTACGAAACCGATGCCGGCTTTGCCGGCATACCAGGTAAAACCTATACCCTGCACGTGGATCTGGCATCGGAAATTACCGGTCACGCAAGTTTTGAGGCATCCTCCTACCTCCCACAGGTAACCCATCTCGATTCCGTCGGGGTGGATTTTCATTCTGAATGGGGGCCAAAAGGGATTTGGACAGTCAAGCTATATGCTCAGGAACCGGGAAATGAGGTGAATTATTACCTGTTCAACCTTTACAAAAACGGGGTTCTGATGACCGATACCATCACAAAAAAAGTTATTGCAGACGATAAATTCTATAACGGCAGTTATATGAACGGAGTGGATGTGATTTACATTAACAATCAGCATGATTGGGAAACACTCCATAAAGGAGATACAATCATGCTCCAGATGTCGGGCATTACCAAAGAGTATTACGATTTTATTGACCAGGTAAAACAATCGGGGTTCAACCTTCCGTTTTTCAGCGGCCCGCCTGCCAATGTGGAGGGTAATATAAACAATGGAGGCATCGGTTTTTTTGCAGCTTTTTCAAACAGTTACGCAAAAACTGTCGTTAAATAGTTATCCACATGACAAAAGGACGCGACACCAAGCCACACATTGGTATCTTCGGAAGAAGAAACAACGGCAAAAGTTCACTGATCAATGCACTCACCGGGCAGGATATCGCCATTGTTTCGGAGGTGGCAGGCACCACAACCGACCCCGTTAAAAAATCGATCGAAATTGCCGGGATCGGGCCCGCAGTGATGATTGATACTGCAGGCATAGATGATTCCGGTGAACTGGGTATGAAAAGAGTCGGTAAATCCAAGGATGTATTAAAAATTATCGACCTGGCCATACTGGTTATTTCAAAAAATAAATTTGATGAACCTGAGAAAAACCTCGTGCATGATTTTCAGACCAACGACCTCCCCTACCTCATTATCCATAACAAATCGGATGAAGAGGAAATTTCACAGGAATTATCCGCATTAATCGGCGATAAATATCAAGTACCGGTTGTAAATTTCAGTACATTGTATCCTGTCAACATCAAAGAGGTTATCGACCTGATTGAGAAGACGATACCTGAAACTGCTTTTCGAAAACAAACACTTGTGGGCGACCTGATCGGATATGGCGATGTGGTACTGCTCATCACTCCTATCGACACCGAGGCACCTGAAGGCCGGATGATTCTGCCTCAAATGCAGGTAATCAGGGATGTGCTGGACAATGATGGGATTGCCGTGGTTTGTAAAGAAAATGAAGTTGCTGCTTTCCTGAACAAAATGAACCCAAAACCTGTGCTGGTCATCACCGACAGCCAGGTTTTCCCAAAAGCCGATGCCGCTGTTCCAAAAGAGATTTGGCTGACAAGTTTCAGCATCGTACTTGCCAGGCAAAAAGGAGATTTCATCAGCTATATGAAAGGCACCCCGCATTTGTCGAAGCTTTGCGACGGCGACCGTATTTTGGTTCTGGAATCATGCACGCATCATATTTCCTGTGATGACATCGGCCGTGTCAAGATTCCAAAATGGGTAGCCAGATTCACAGGGAAAAACATCGAATTCGATGTGGTAGCCGGATTAAGTAAAATATCCCGACCCATCACCGATTATGCCCTGGTAATTCAGTGCGGTGGATGCATGATTACCCGGAAACAGATCCACAGCAGGCTTAAACCCGCCATTGATGCAGGCATCCCGGTAACCAATTATGGACTGGCAATTGCTTACATGCATGGCATTTATGAGAGGGCTATTGCGCCGTTCACAAAATAACAAGTTGGCAGGGTTGATTATTTATAGAGAAAAATGATGAAAAATTACGATTTTTGATTTACGATTTACGAGTAGTAGAATCAAATGCCCTCATTCGTTAATTCAGTTTATCTTTTCATCCGACATTACACTATTTCCCAAAATCGTAAATCCCAAATCGTAAATCGTAAATCGTAAATCCCAAATCCCTACGGTACCGACACCGACACCGGCACCACCTTCCCATTAAAATACTTATGCCCGTTTACAGCGAAATCGGCTATAAAATGTGCAATCTGGGCAGGATTCTGGGATGCTTTTAAGCCAGGGAAAGCCTTCATAAACATTTCGGTTTGAACAGCGCCGATGGCAAGGCAATTTACCTTGATCTCCTGCTCGGCAAGTTCCTCTGCCAGTACCTCTGTCAGAATAGCCAAAGCGCCTTTACTCGAGCTATAGGCAGCAAGGCCGGGAAATTTTTTACTACCCTGCACCCCGCCGATGCTGCTGATATTCACCACATGTGCACCCTTGTTGAACATGGGCAATAACGCCTGGGTGAGAAAAAAAGGACTTTTAACATTCACATTGAACGTATCATCAAATTCCTCCAAACCGAATTTCAGGAAAGGTTTATTGACCAGCTTGCCTGCGTTGTTTATCAGAATATCGCAGGTATGAATAAAAGTTTCGAGACGTTGCACAATAAACGGATAGAATTCGAACTGCGAAAGATCAAATTCGTAAGGTGTTACTTTTGCATCGGGGTACAAGCGACGGCACTCTGAAACCAATTCCTTCAATGCTTTTCCATTCCGGGAAATTGCGACAATGTGATTTTGCTTATGTTTGGCCAATACCTTTACGACCTCGAACCCGATCCCTTTCGCAGCACCGGTAACAATGATGTTCATAACTGTTGGTTTTTGCCGATAAAAGTAAATAAAAAACAGATGATATTGTTCAAAGTTGCGACAACTTTCCGTAACTTTGTGGTCTGTAAAGTCATATTCAAAATCATCAGTAAAAACAAATAACAAATCATGAAAAAATTTTTTATCCTCTCCTTGCTTCTGTTTCTCGGGATGAATTTTTCATTCGCTCAGCAGGAAGCACAAAAGCCTACCGTTATCAAGGCTAACTATTTTGATATCTCCCCGCCATTAAGGGATATGGTACAAAAATCGGATGCCACCATTGACAATTCATGGAAACAGGGAATTGTCAAAAATAAATTAAACACCTATACCAATGAAAGCAGCAACACTGACAATGCCGGATTGGATCCGATTTTGCAGGCTACTTTTGGCTCTGTAAATTCTGATACGACGATTCAGAATTTCGATGGAGTGGCAGCCAATGGCTCATGGCCTCCTGATACTGACGGTGACGTTGGCCTTTCACATTATATGCAGGTCGTGAACACCAAGTTCGCCGTATATGATAAAAACGGAAATAAATTATTGGGCCCCAGCAACAACAGCACGATTTTCAATGGATTACCGCACAACACCAATGATGGTGATGGTATTTTACTTTATGATGAAAATGCCGACAGATGGTTATTCAGCCAGTTTGCACTACCAACCTATCCCAATGGTCCGTTTTACGAAAATGTAGCCATTTCCCAAACCAATGATCCCACAGGAACATGGTACCGCTATCAGTTTACCTTTGCCGATATGCCTGATTATCCTAAACTTGCGGTTTGGGTCGATGGGTATTATATGACGATCCGCCGTTTCTCCTCAGGTGCCGGCAACTGGCTTGGCCCCGCTGTTGTAGCGATGGACAGAGCTAAAATGTTGGTTGGCGATCAGACCGCGGCCATGGTAATGTTCAATATGCCATCGTCTGCAGAGGGAACCCAGTCGGCAGACTGCGACAGTGATTTTCCTCCCCTCGGAACTCCTTGTCCGGTTGGATACCTGACCACCACGACGGTTAAACTTTATGATTTTCATGTCGATTGGGTAACACCCACCAATTCAACGTTTCTGCAAAACTATACTATACCCATTTCAATGTTCAGTGCATTGAATGGCAATACCATTCCTCAAAAAGGCACATCAACAAAACTTGATGCCATGTCGGGCAAAAGGATCATGTTCCGTATGCCATACCGCAAATTCAGCACACATTCATCCATGCTGATCAACACCACTGTAAACGCAAGTGGCGTAGCTGGTATCAGGTGGATGGAATTAAGAAATATTGCCGGAGCATGGAGTTTGTATCAGGAAGGCACCTACGCCCCTGGTGATGGCCATTACCGCTGGATGGGCAGTATCGCCATGGACTCAGCAGGTAACATTGCCCTCGGTTACTCTGTCTCCAGTTCAACCCTCTTCCCCTCTATCCGTTATACAGGACGTATGAACGGCGATCCTTTAGGCCAGATGACCATTGCCGAAAAAGGCATTATAAATGGCGGGGGTTCCCAAACATCTTCCGATGGCCGGTGGGGCGATTACAGTGCCATGGCTGCAGATCCAAGTGTCCTTGGCAAATTCTGGTATACCCAGGAATATTACACAACCACCTCCAATTCCAGCTGGAAGACACGAGTTGGCTCCTTCTCCTTCAGCAATGTTTTTTCAACTGTGGCAACTGCCGTTCCGAACCCGGTTTGTTCGGGTGACTCTTCCCAGCTTAATGTATCCCCAAACGGTGGATCAGGCACCTATACTTTTTCATGGAGTTCAATCCCAGCCGGGTTTACCTCCAACATCCAAAGCCCGAAAGTCGCCCCTACGGATACTACAAAATATATTGCTACCACCAGCGATGGGGTTACAACACGCATCGACACGGTTAAACTAAACCTGCAATTCAAACCAGTCGTTTTTGCCGGTGCTGACACTACCGTGTGCTGGTATGTTACATCTGTTGACCTCCATGGTTCTGCCACCAACTATAAACTATTCGGATGGAGCACAACAGGCTCGGGAACATTCTCCAACACCGCAGTATTTGAAACAACTTACGCCCCCAGTCTTGAGGATAAACTTGCAGGTTATGTTGACCTTAAACTGGTAGCCAGTTCAAATGCACCTTGTACAGGAAATGTAACAAGCACAAAACGTGTTACTTTTGATGTTTGCACCGGGATTACCGGACAAAACAATACAGAACCCGGGTTGTTAATCCAGCCGAACCCGGCCCATGCAAACGTTGCAATCGCCGTCAAAGGCATCAGCACCGGATCAGCTATACTTTCCATTTCCAACATGGATGGAAAAAATATTTTCTCCGAAGTGATTGAAGCTTCATCTGCCCCGACGATCAGAAAAATGGATATTTCAGGATATCCAAAAGGGGTCTATTTTGTTCAATTGAAAACAGGGAAAAAAATAATTACTGAAAAAATGGTTGTTCAGTAATATGCAGAAACGCTGTGCACTGAGTCTTGTCGAGGTGTCACAGGCGTTTATAAACATACAAATTGGTTCTTCAGGGCAGGGTGAAATTCCCGACCGGCGGTAAAGTCCGCGACTCCCGAAGAAATTGAGGCCCGCATTTGGTCTCTGTTATTTCAGGAACCGAGCCGTTGCAATTACGGCACCGACAGTAAAGTCTGGATGAAAGAAGAATCGTATTTAATCTGACCAATTTATCATTTTAAATAGGATTACGCCCTGTTGCCGTTAGGTGATGGGGCGTTTTTATTTACGATTTACGATTTACGATTTACGAATGTCCGATGACGTTAAATATATGAAGAGGGCGGTTAAACTGGCGTGGCGGGGAGCCGGCTGGGTGAATCCGAATCCGATGGTGGGTGCTGTGGTGGTGAAGGATGGGCAAGTTATCGGAGAGGGATTTCATGAATATTTTGGCGGAAATCATGCTGAAGTAAATGCAATGCTGGGAATTTCAGATGATGCTGTTGCCGGATCTACATTATATGTTACGCTTGAACCTTGTGCACATACAGGAAAAACACCTCCATGTGTAAACCTGATTGTTGAAAAAAGAATTGCAAGGGTGGTTATCGGCATGGCTGACCCCAATCCCCTGGTAAATGGGAAAGGGATTTCTTTTATGCAATCCAATGGCATCAGGGTGGAGCTCGGGCTGATGGAATCCCAGGTCAGAGAAATGAATGAAGCTTTTATCAAATACATCAGTACTCAACGTCCGTTCGTTTTGTTGAAATCAGCCATGACGCTGGATGGGAAAATCGCTACCGTAACGAATGCATCCAGATGGATTACCGGCGAAGCATCCAGAAAAATGGTCCATTTGCTCAGGCAACAGCTCAGTGCCGTGATGGTAGGTGTGAATACCGTTTTGTTTGATGACCCGCTTCTGAATATCCGCATGAAAGGTACCTGGAAAAATCCGTTGAAAGTGATTGCCGACACTCATGGCCGTATTTCAACTGAAGCAAAGTTGCTTTCTAACGATCCTCAGCTGACCATCATTGCCACCACCGGATTGGCCGATCCTCAAAAAATAAAACAGATTGAACGGATGGGGGCCCAGGTACTCATCTGCCCTGTAAAAAATAGCGTAGTTGACCTGAGTTTTGTCATGCAATCACTGGGCAAAATGGGTGTTGACAGTATCATGATCGAAGGCGGGAGTACCCTGGCCTTTTCAGCATTACAGGAAGGAATTGTAGATAAAATGATTACCTTCATCGCACCAAAAATACTTGGAGGAGTGAATGCTCCAACTTCAGTAGGTGGGAATGGTATTGAAACAATGGAAGATGCCATCAACCTTAAAAATATGAGGACCAGAAAAGTGGGACAGGATTTAATGATTGAAGCATGGGTATAGTAAACAATGTGGCTAAAGCCGGAAAATTGAATTATCACATTAACAGTTGGCTAAAGCCAACTGCAATGAAAAAACGATCGAAAGAAAATTAAAGATGATCTATTGCAGTCAGCTTTAGCTGACTGTATCAATGGAAAGATTGGATAATCCTTGGCTTTAGCCCCATTGAATTTGAGACTTGCAATTTGGAATTTGAGCTTTTTTTATGTTTACAGGAATTATTGAAGAAACCGGGATCATCAGAGCCATTAAACACGGCTCCCGATCGTCTCAGTTAACCATCCAGGCAAAACTGGTTGTGGAAGATATGAAAACGGGTGACAGTATTTGTACAAATGGGGTTTGTCTTACTGTAACATCTTTTGGTCCGGATTATTTCTCTGCAGATGTGATGCCTGAAACGATCCGGCAAACGAGTCTCAGTATGCTGAAACAAGGAAGTACAGTCAACCTCGAACGGGCTCTGCGACTCATCGACCGGATTGGAGGCCACCTGGTAAGCGGTCACATTGATGGAACTGGAAAGATTGTCCGCCGATGGGATGAAGATAACGCCACCTGGTTTAAAATTACCGCCGAGGCTGCCATTTTTCGTTACATCGTCGATAAAGGTTCTGTTGCCCTTGATGGCATAAGTCTGACTGTTACAACAACCGATACCAACTCCTTTAGCGTTTCGATTATCCCTCACACACAACAATTTACAACCATTCTGGATAAAAAAACCGGTGATCTGCTGAACATTGAATGTGATATTATTGCGAAATATATTGAAAAGCTGCAACAACATCGTTCTGGCGAAAAAAAAATCGATATGGATTTTCTCACAAAGAACAACTTCATCTAACTGACTAATTGAACTCAAAAAGCGAGCTATGACGAACTATAAATTTAACACCATTGAAGAAGCACTGGAAGATATCCGCCGTGGGAAAATGATTGTAGTGGTTGATGATGAAGACCGGGAAAATGAAGGAGATCTGGTGATTGCCGCCGAAAAAGTCACCCCTTCCGTCATCAATTTTATGGCCAAACATGGCGGGGGGTTAATATGCATGCCCATTGTCCGTGAACGTTTGGAAGAGCTGAACATTGAACGGATGGTTGTTAAAAACACAGATCCGAACCGTACTGCTTTTACCGTTTCGGTTGATGCCATTGAATGTGCAACAGGTATCTCGGCGCAGGAACGTTCTTTGACCATCAAGAGACTTATCGATAACCAGACAAAAGCGAGGGATTTTACCCGGCCCGGGCATATTTTCCCAATTGAATACCGCGATGGCGGAGTACTGGTAAGGGCAGGGCATACCGAGGCTTCGGTTGACCTGGCCACCATGGCCGGGTTGTATCCGGCAGGTGTTATTTGCGAAATAATGAATGATGATGGTTCGATGGCACGTGTGCCTGAACTGATGGAGTATGTAAAACAACACAATCTGAAGATCATCACCATCGCTGCACTGATCGATTTCCGCCGTAAGTCGGAAACCCTGGTCGAACGGGCTGCAGTAGTTGATATGCCTACAAAATACGGTGAATTCAAAGCCTATAGTTATGTAAGTAAAATTAGTAAAGAAAATCATCTCGCCCTGGTAAAAGGCGAAATCACGGATGGGGAACCAGTTCTGGTACGTGTTCACTCTGAATGCCTTACCGGTGATGTTTTTGGCTCGATGCGCTGTGACTGCGGCGACCAGCTCGAACTTGCCATGAAAAGGATTGCAAAGGAAGGCCGGGGAGTATTGCTGTACATGCGGCAGGAAGGCCGGGGTATCGGATTAAACAATAAAATGCGGGCATATTCATTACAGGACAAAGGAATGGATACGGTTGAGGCAAACAAAGCGCTTGGATTTGATGCTGATTTACGCGATTACGGCACCGGGGCTGAAATACTTGTAGACCTTGGAATTAAAAAACTTCGGCTACTGACCAACAATCCCCAGAAAATTTCAGGCATTGAAGGATTTGGGCTGGAACTCATCGAACGCATTCCGATACAAACCACCAGCAATTCGAAAAATATCCGCTACATGAAAACAAAAAAAGAGAAGATGGGCCACATACTGAATTTTGCGGAAGATGTGGAAGCAAACCCGTTAAAAACCAAATAAAGCACATCTATTGCCGTCAGCTTCAGCTGACGGTCGAGATAAATCACAGTTGATCTATTGCCGTCAGCTTCAGCTGACGGCCCAGCTGACGGCCACGAAACAGAATATTGATTGCTATTTAATAACATTAGTCTTAACATAAGAGTCAATCCCATGAGAACAATTGAAGGAAAACTTGATGCCACTGGTCTGAAATTCGGAATCGTGATTGCCCGTTTTAACGAATTTATCAGTGGTAAATTATTAGCCGGATGTCTTGACGGTTTAAAACGTCATGGCGCTGATGATGAAAACATTGATGTAATCTGGTCGCCCGGGGCTTTCGAAATCCCAATTCTTGCCAAAAGGATGGCTGGCAGTAAAAAATATGATGCCGTGATTTGTCTGGGAGCAGTGATCCGCGGGGCCACACCACATTTTGATTATGTGGCATCGGAAGTCTCAAAAGGGGTTGCCCATGTTGGACTGGAAACCGGTTACCCTGTGATTTTCGGTGTACTGACTACCGACAACATAGAACAAGCCATAGAACGTGCCGGAACAAAAGGCGGAAACAAAGGGTTTGATGCATCCCTGGCAGCGATTGAGATGGCCAATCTGATGAAGGAAATATAGAAAACTGGTCACCCGTCACCTGTCATGCGTCACCCATCACGTGTCACGTGTCACCCGTCACCCTTATCCTATTTCCTCGTAATCACAAAGACGGTCCTTCGATTTTTGGATCTTCCTTCCTCGGATGTATTATCGGCAACAGGCATCGACTTTCCAAATCCCTTAAATGTAAGCCGGGTTTCATCGATTCCCTGTTCTTTCAGATAGTTATAGACTGACCGGGCGCGATTCTCAGAGAGTTTCAGGTTGCTTGCATCATTCCCGATATTGTCGGTATGCCCTTGCACTTCAATGCTGATATTTTTGTTATCGGTTAAAAAATCCAGTAATTGATCGAGGACAATTTTTGATTCAAGGGTAAGATCAAATGAGTTAAACGAGAAATAGATATCATTGATCCTGTATGATTTATTGAGTTCTATGGGTTTCATCTCAATATCAACCTTGGCTGGAATTTTAAATACACTGTCAATCCTGGAAATATATTTTGATTCAAATACATGATCTGCCTTCTTTACGGTCATGATATAATCGCTGTTGAATGGAGCAATGGCGACATAATTACCTGTTAAGGTATCCATTGGAATTTTGGAAATCTTTTTTGTTTCAATATTTTTCAGTTCAATCCTCGCGGTTAATGGCTCGGCTGAGGATTCTGCCTTCACATTTCCTTTGATGAACAGCACTCTCTCCGGACGCGCTGCATCATACAGATCGAAAGAATAGAGGTCCCAGCCTCCGTTCCCGGCGAATTTATTGGAAGCAAAAAAGCCCTGTGTTCCATCCGTACTGACAAAAAAACCCACCTCATCATCCGGGGAATTTATCGGATATCCGATATTTTTGGGTTTAGACCAGCTTCCATTTTCATCCGATTTGGAATAAAATATATCATATCCGCCCAAACCCATTAAACCATCCGAGGAGAAATAGAGTGTTTTCCCATCAGGGTGAATGAATGGTGACTTCTCATTTCCCCTGGAATTGATACCAAGGCCAAGGTTAATGGGAGTTCCCCATACCCCCGAATCACTTTTTATTGAACGGTAAATGTCGTACCCGCCAAATCCTCCGGCCCGGTCGCTCACAAAATAGAGTGTGCTGCCATCAGCAGATAGGGAGGGTTGTGATTCCCATGAACCCGGCAGGTTGATTTTGTCGCTCAAACTCTTTATGTCGCTCCAATATCCTCCGGAATTTTCGGATATATATATGTCACAATTAAGATATTTTTTAACCGGGTCGAATTTGCATACAGTATAACAAAGTATGTTGTTGTCGGCTGTCAAGGTGGCACCTCCTTCATTATCATGCATGTTAAAGGGCCTGGGCATTTCTTCGCCCGCTTCAAACTTACCTGCACCATTTCTTATACTGAAAATGAACTTCTCCTTCATCCGAACCTCTTGTGTAAGACTGTTTTTATTCGGATCAATCCTGATTTCCCTTGTAAAAAAGGCCATTTGATTATCGGGGGAAAGAATTGGCAAATATTCATTTTCGGGGGTAGAGATGCCCTGCACAACTTTTGGCTCAAAAGGCACAGGTTTTTTGACCATCTCATTATAAAAATTTGAATATTTCAACAAAGCAACTGCCCTTTCATAATCCTCATCCTTTTTGATTTTATCCACATCCTTGAGAAATTCAGTCAGATTTGGTGCGGCAAGTTCAAAATTCTCCTGACCATAATATATCTCCCCAAGGTAGTAATAAGTGTAAACATCATAAGCAGGACATAATTCAACAACCTTTGCGAAGTTTTTCTCTGCCTCCTTCAAATTGTAATCCTGCTTTTTATAATATACCAGACCCAAAACAAAATAGGCATCTACGCAGGCTGGTTCATTTTTTACCACATTCCTCATTTGAATGCCCGCCTGGTTATAATTGCCCTTTTTCAAATAATCAATTCCTTCCTGAAATATTTTTTCGGTCTTTTTATCCAGCTTGATTTTACAGGTATCGAGAGCTGGATCAACCCTGTAGATATTTCCCCCCGATCTGCTCCCGGTAAATATTTCAGCGGATGTTAAGACAGGTAAAAGGAGAATAAAGAATAACAGCTGTAGTTGGAGAAAGCAATGCCGGAAGCACTTCATGAGGATATTTTTTTCAAAGATATGATGAAATATCTTAATTTTACATTCCTTTGGAAGAAGCGGGAGGGATTTACGAATGACGATTTACGATTTACGATTTACGATTTACGATTTATGAAGAAAATTAAAGCTATTATCTTTTGCGGCCTTTTGATGACGGCAGCACTTCTCAACGGACAAACGGTCATTCCGAATGCAAGCTTTGAAGACTGGACAAGCTTCGGCAATTACTCGAATCCAACAGGTTGGGACACACCAAATGAAGAGTTGATGGCAATTCCGTTCTTTGGAACGACGGTAGTCTCGAAAAGCACCGACCATCATGGTACGGGCAGCTTTTCTGTAAAACTTGAAACAAAACATCTTACACTTCCCCCGCTGGATGTGCCGGGATTTATGACTTGCGGAAAAATCACCGTTGATATTACCGGGGGAACTTTTGTTTTATCTGGCGGTGTGCCGGTTGTAGATGTGCCTACCCATCTCAAGGGATATTACAAATACCTGCCGAAAGGCGGTGATAGTTGTGTGATCGGCATCGGACTGACCAAAACAACTGGCGGTATTCAGGATACACTGGGGTTTGGCGCTTTTTCAACCAAAGATACTGTTACCGACTGGGCCCCATTTTCGGCCTGGATCGATTACATCAGTGCAACTGCGCCTGATTCGATGAACATCATCGCCATGTCAACAGCACAGGAAGTAATGACCATCGGAACTATCCTGTATCTTGATGACCTGTACCTCGATTATACCGTCGGTTTTGACAAAAAAGACCCGGCCTCAGGCATCCGTGTTTATAACGATCGTGAAACAAAGAGGTTGATGGTTTTCTTTGATTTCCCTGAAGTACAAAGCACTTCGGTGAAATTAATCAATATGCGTGGTGAAACTGTTCATTCCTTATCGCCAGAGCATGTCACCACTGGCCGTCGGATTGTTCCTTATGATAATCTGATCCGGGGCATTTATCTTTTGCAGGTTCAGCATGAGGGGGTGGTGATGGTGAGGAAGTTTTTTTTGGAGTAAACAGGTGAGCGGGTGAGCAGGTAAGCGGGGAATTGGAAGTTATAGCAGTAATTTACATAGATTCATGGATGGGAGTGTGAGAAATAATGAATTGGTGCGTGTCGGTTTAATACAGATGAGTTGTGGTACCGACAAAAATGAAAACATCGAGAAGTCGGTCATCCGGATCAGGGAGGCTGCAGGGAAAGGTGCGCAGATCATCTGTTTGCAGGAATTGTTTGCCTCCTCCTATTTTTGCTGGGAGGAGAACTACGACTACTTCAGCCTGGCGGAGGCCATTCCCGGGCCGACAACCCACATGTTTGAGAAATTGGCAAAAGAACTCAATGTTGTGATCGTAGCTTCGTTATTCGAAAAACGCGCCGAAGGACTTTACCATAATACGGTTGCGGTGATCGATGCCGATGGCAAATACCTGGGAAAATACCGTAAACATCATATTCCCGATGATCCCGGATATTATGAAAAATTTTATTTCACTCCCGGAGATAACGGCTATAAAGTTTTCCGGACAAAATATGCCACCATCGGCACCCTCATTTGCTGGGACCAGTGGTATCCGGAGGCAGCCCGCATCACAAGTCTGTTGGGTGCCCAGATCATTTTTTACCCCACGGCCATCGGATGGGCCATTTCACAACGGAAAGAGCTGAATCAACAACAATACCAGGCATGGCAAACCATCCAGCGCAGCCACGCCATTGCCAACGGGGTGTTTGTTGTTTCAGTGAACCGCACCGGGATAGAAGGCGATATGAATTTCTGGGGCGGTTCCTTCGTTTCAGACCCTTTTGGTGTATGCCTTTACCAGGCAACACACGATCAGGAAGAAATACATGTGCAGGAACTCAAACTCGGAAAAATAGAAAAAACCCGGATTCACTGGCCCTTTCTTCGCGACCGCAGGATCGACAGCTATGAAGAGATTATGTTCAGGTATCTGGATGAGGGAAATGACGAGTGACGAGTGACAAATGACGATTTACGATTTACGATTTACGATTTACGATTTACGATTTACGATTTTGTGTCGCTAATCTTTACTCAACAATCTAAATTCACATCTCCAAATTCTCAAATCTCCAAATCTCCAAATTTTGAGTCCACTCCGAAAAGTCGTTTATTCATCAAATCACCATTTGAAAAAATGTTAAACCGCAAAGAACACAAAGAAACCGCAAAGAGCCGCAGAGATAACTCGCAGATAATTATAACTTTGCGAAACT
>CAIQUS010000237.1 GCA_903875045.1 uncultured Bacteroidales bacterium | reverse complement strand
CCCTGACAGCCAACAGTGATGCAAAGCTGGCTACCCAGAAGGCAACCAAAACGTATGTTGATGGCAAGATCACCACCCGTACCAAAAAATACGTGGGTGCAATTACTGCCTTGGCTACTCAGATCATAACTGCAGCTACTCACGGAGGTGGCACCGATGTTATCGTTGCTGTTTACGAAACAATTGCAACGATCCGTTACGCGGTCGAAGTGGATGTTGTTGTTAACGCTGCCGGTGATGTTACCTGGACTTCCGCAACAGCCATCACTGGACAAATCGTAATCATCGGTTAACCTGGTAAACTCAAAATGTCCTTATGCCTTCATTTAAGACAAACCTGGATTTACAACAAAATCAGCTACTCAATGCTGTCCTGCATAACCTACGGGATTTACCTCAAAATCCCGTAGCAGGGCAGTTATATTATAATGAGGGTAAGCAAACCGCATACCTGTATAACGGCCGCTGGTGGATGCCTTGGGGGGAATATTCGGCAGGCCCGTCCCCGACGGTCAAACAGTATTTGTTGAATATTCTTAACCCATCTATAAAATTATCGGGAGTTTTCGTTCGATTATTTGAAAACCAGGATGTGGTGAGAATCGATTCTCACTTCAGTACTTCTGACACTGTTGATTTTATAGTCGAGTGCCGACAGTCAGTAAATGACCCAGGCTTTTCATTGACTGACAGGCCTATTCAGGCAGATTTCGCGGGAACTGAAACAACTGCTTTTGCAAATTCATATCTCCCGGCTGACTACTGGCTTTATCTTGGGATTATTCAAAAGGATGGAGCAATATTGGTTCCAAAAGAGGAACAACCATTGATCACTCCTGATCCGGAGGTGCCGCCAATTGCTCCGGTTGATGGGGAGATACTTGGTTTATTAACGATAACGATCACCTGTATTACGAATTGAAGAAAGGATGATCCTTGAGTTTTGTGGCATTCTCCAGTTTGGTCACGCGAATGTACTTGAGAAAAGATTCTGTGGTACGGTGACCGGTGATTTGCATAATCGAAAGCATTGGAACACCACCCATATAGGCATTGGTTGCAAAAGATCTTCGCACAGTATGTGTTCTGATTTGCAGCCATTTTTCCAGATTCCCTTTGGTTATCTTCTTTAGAACAGCATACTCACCAATCCACCGCAAAACCCGGTTTGCTTCCTGATTTGTCGGGATGTGCAGCTCCGGTCCATATCTTTTCAGAATCTCAATGATCAGGGGATGCACTGGAATAATAACGGCTTCCTTAGTCTTTTGAGTTCTTACATATAATTTACCGTCTTCTATATCTTTCAGGGCCACTTTTGGCCAGTCAGAGTGTCTCAATCCTGTATGACAATTCAATACAAACAGGTCCCTGATCCGTTGCATACGCGGGTCCTCAATCTTCAATTTGTAAAGTGCCTGAATTTCATCGCTATTGAGATATATTTTATCCGTTTCCTCATTTATGACTTTGAAAGATTTGGCACGATGTTCCTGGTTAATTGTCAATTTATCGTCTAGCGCCTCATTCATTAATCGTTTCAGTCTCCTGACATGCGATCCCACGGTATTGGGTTTAAGATTTACTTCTTTCAGGTAAGCTGTAAACCCAAGGTAAAACTCCTTATTGATTGTTTCAAATTCTATGGGTATCCCGATTCGCTTCTCGTACTTTTCGAGATGATTCTTGATCCCGGTGAAATGTTTGATATGATTCGGAGTCAGTTTTTTACTGTATCTGGCCTGGAATATCGGGATGAACTCAATCAGGGTCGGTTTACGATGATCTTCATTGACCTCTTTACGGCCAATGAATATTTGATAGGCTTCTCTGATTTCCTCACTTTTCATTTTCACTTCGTCCTGGGGGAACTTTGTACCTTTTGGGAAAAACTTATCATAGGCGTCAAGGAGAAAATTATTTATTTCCCGAAGGCGTTTGTTGGTTTCTGAATAATCTTTCAGGGGCTTTGCCTTTTGTTCTTCGTTATCCCATGCCTTTTTAGGTACGTTCAAACCTGTGGAAAACCGCAGCCGCAGATGGTTGAAGGTGAATGTTACCAGGATCAAACATCCATTTTTCCGTTCTTTGTCCAAATAAAAAATAACTGTTGCCATATTCTTGAGAAGTTGCCAGTAAATTGATAGGAAGTTGCCAGTGCAAAGATACGCACTGGCAAGAATTAAGGCAAAGTTGCCAGTAAAAGTTATTAACAGGGGGTATTTTGCTGTAAACGGTTGTAAATAGAAAACCACTGTCTCCAGTGGCTTTCCTTGATTTTCAACGTTTTTTCGGGGGGATTTTGTGGGAGCAACAGGATTCGAACCTGTGACCCTCTGCTTGTAAGGCGTTGCAAATATGCTAAACATTAAAAACCATATACCGGGAAATATGATTTATGATGCTGATATACAGATACTAAAATGTTTAATTAGATAATCTCATTTTGTCATGATTTGTCATATTTTGCTATCTTTGTAGGCACATTTGTAGGCACATTTTGTTTTAACTATCGATATGATATGACTGATATTCAAATATAAAAAATATTTCATTATCCACAAGGATGTTCAATTGAAATATTCTTCACTGTAACATTATGGCTTCAATAGTAATTTTAATGCTCGACCGGCGAAGAGAAAAGAAAGGTGGTCTTTATTCGATTTGTCTTGTGATTAACTTCAAAGGGTCGCGGTCATATATAAACCTTAAACGGAGTATTGCCTCAGAATTCTGGGATCAAGCTAACGGAAAGGTGCTTAAAGGCACCAAGGTGGTGAGTTTCATAACCTCAGTAAATGAGTATATCCATGGCAAACTGACGGATGCACAACGCATTGTCACGGGTCTTGATCTCGCTGGTGAACTTGACCAATTGTCTCATGCTGAATTGAAGAGCCGGATTGCTAATAAATCGAAAAAGGCATCCTTTTCGAAATATCTTGAAGGTATTGTGTCTGATTATAAAAAGCATGGAAATGACGGACAGGCAAGGATTTATGAAGGTGTTAAAAACTTCCTGATCAAGTATGCTGAAGGAGAGAAGGACTACAAGTTTGACGATATAAACTATAAACTATTAACACGGATTTTCATAAGCTAAATTACCTATAATTTTTCATTCTTTATTTTTTTTAGGCATACTGACAGTCAGTGTGTTATTGTTTGCTTGGGGTTTTATAGCCTTAACTAATTAT
>CAIQUS010000236.1 GCA_903875045.1 uncultured Bacteroidales bacterium | reverse complement strand
CTGGTCCCAATCGTTTTTGGGAACATGCAGTCCGGTTGAAAGTCTTAAGCGCGCATGATTAAAAGTAAATGAAAGAAGTAAAAGAGATTTTTCATTCTTTTCCTTGTCTGGATAGAAGGTTATTGAAGCCATATCTGAGTGTGATTAATTTGTCAGTACAAAGATACGGAACTGTCAATATAACTGACAAACTTGTCAGTAAAAGTTATAAACATGCTGTAACGCCATGTAACAATGACGAACAACTATTCACTGTTTACGGGCTTTTCAGAGATATGTGCTTGATAATCAAAAGTAGCTTCCTTACCCTTGAAGAGGAGGGTCGGGGTGGGGTCATGGTACTGTCCCTCCAGGGTAGGACCGGTGGCAGGATCAATAACCATCTTCCCTGTAATTGACCTTGTTTGTACCCGGATCAGAGGGCGGGATGTTTGTAGAAAGATCAACCTGGACTGTTGGATCCGAAACAGCGTAGTCTTCTGTTATGGGATCATGCCACTTCCAGTAATACGAATCGTTTATTGGGGTATTCGGGTCAATCGGACTGATCGGGTAAAAAGCAAAGTCAGACACAACAGCTCTTTCCTGGCATATCCGGGTAGGAGAGACCGTTAACACCATGAGATCGGCAGCAAAAGTAACCTCTCCAACCGGATAATGATTTCTGACACTCCGGATGGCAGAGGCAATGGTATCATCGGCTGCCTGGAAATGGGTTGCCACGGCCAGCCGGGGTGGTGGATTCATCTGGCTCAGCAAGTAACCAAATGCACCCTGCGGAGTGTGAGAGCTGTTTTGTACCAGCGTGGCATACTGTTTGGCTCTCTGGAATTCGGGGGAATTCGGGTCAAAATCCGAATTCTTTCTGGCCCAGTCGTATGCCGGCATCACCATCTCGTGCACCAGCACATCAACCCCGCCTGCCTCCCGGACCATATCCGTATTAGGTTTCGTGTCGCCGCTGAAAATCATCGACAGCCCATTCCATTCCAGCTTGTAACTGACAGATCCCCTCCGGGTATGGATCGCCGGAAAATGCTTGACCGTTACCTTGGTGGTATCATTGTAATAGGCAATATTATCACCGGCCGTGTCTCCTCTTAATGTCCAGTCCAGCTCGATGGGGAAGATGGCATAACCATCCTGGTTATCATCATCACCAACCTTGACGGGAACCTCCTTCAATCCCCACGCTGACCTGATGTCTTCGGGGGTTGGGTTCCCCTGGTAGCTGGTGGCGCCGAAACTAAAACTTTCGGTATGCCAGCGCATTAAATTCCTGAAGTTTTCGCAAAAGGTCCTTGTCCCATCGTTATATGGACCCCGCGTGTTTCCTTTCGGATCAATATATGTCCATCCCGAATTGGCCGGGCCCCAGATATAAAGGGGCGACTTACGGTCGCCCGAAGGGCCGAAACAGTAAATGTGGGTAAGGTCACTCGTGTGATCCGCATGAAGATGTGTGAAAAATATTTTATTCATCTTGCTCATCGGGATTCCCATGGCGTTATACTTGGCCATAACCCCGGTACCGCAGTCAAAAATAAACTGATCACCGCTGCCAACCTCCACATACACGCTGTTGCACTCCTGCGACATTCGAGGGATGCACGAAGATCCAAGGAATGTGATGCGCATCTCATCTTTTCCCAGTTTTGTTCCCGGCGTAAAAACAGGCAGGGCATCGAACATGGAATTCTTTTGTGCCGGATCAGTGCTCTTTGTGGCTGGCGGGCTTCCAAAGCCAGCCAGGGGTCCTCCCAGTGCAAGCCCCCCAAGGGAGGCGCCCGAAAGTTTCAACATTTGTCTGCGTGTAAGTTTCATTTTCATAACTGCCTCCGGTCAGAATTTTTAAGATCACTGATAAATATCTTTATACTGTATTGAAAAAGAAATATAAAGATAAAACAAAATTTTCAAGTTTGGGTAAATACCTCCTCCCCTCCACGGAGAGGGCGGGGAGGGGTCGTGATACCTTACCCCTCTCCCTGGCGTCAAAGGATTACCACTTTCTTTACTGTCTTGTTGTTTCCTGAAGCAATGACCGCAAAATAGATTCCTGCCGGCAGAACAGTATCTTCAAAACCGATACTTACCGGCATGTTGGTAAATCCATACACTGTTTTATGAGCGACCGTCATACCCTCAAGATTCTTCAGAGTGATTTCTACTGCGCCTTCCTGTTCCGGGTTCACGATGATTTGCATCTCACTGCTTTTGCCCGGATTGGGATAGATCACGGTTTTCAGGGAAGGAAACTCCATTTCGGATGGCAAAGCCGGTGTGACAATCTTCCGGGTTGGCGACCATACGAACTCTTTGTTGGCATCCTGCCCGCGTACACGCCAGTAATAGGTAACGCCGGGTTCGGGTTTGAAATCGGAGACCAGGATTTTCGTCTCATCACCGGTTTTCTTTTTGTAGATGGCATTGGGGCCGTTTACCCGTGGTTTTTTGGAAATGAAAAATTCATAATTATTAAGGGTGCCAAAATCCGGTTCCCAGGAAAAGATCATGCCTGTGGAGTCGGCCTGGTCGTTTTCAGCAGGTGAAATGAGTTTCAGGGATTGATAGGCGTCGTTGACAATCCAGGCAAGGTACCAGGGGGTCTGGCCTCCGCAACTGTCCAGATACCAGTAATGGGCATCCTTTGGGTCCAGCATGTATGCGGACACATTCAGGTGGGTGATCTTGATTCCATCGGTTTTTACCACCAGGTTTTCCAACGATGCGGAAATGCCATTGGTATAGGTACTGTAAGTGGTTGTTTCATTGGTAATTTTACCCATGGTTCCTGTGGAAATGGATACATCGAAATTGGATGCGATGGCCGGTACATCTACATTCAATCCTACTTTAACCTCAAAAGCCCAGGAATTTGTACTGGAATTCATGGTCGTAGTATCATTCACAACTTCAAGGTCTTCCGATGGACCAGGCACCTTCGATTCCCAGATCAGCGTTACAACCGGATCCGGTGAATGGTTGTAAATGGCAGAATAAAGGCTGTCCCGTTGCATCAGTTTCCATTCGCTTAAAGAGGTCTCATTCGGTTCGTTGATTTTAAACGGGAAGTTTTTTAACGGAACCGGCTTCATCATTGGAGCCTGGTTAAAGGTAATGAACTGGTACTGAAATGAACCCGGAACAGGGTAACTTGTCCCGGTTCCCGACCACCATGGGTAAATGTAATAGGTAAAACGCCGGATGGAGGGAACCATATAGAGAAATTGCCCGCTTTCCTGTGTCTCCTCGTACATTTCAACAGGCATATTGTACGTGACGGACTTTTCATACGCTGTACCATACTGTGTTTCATATTCGTAAGAGTACTTCATCTCGGCGCTGCAACCTTTCGTTCCATGCTTTTTGACAGATGTTGGCATCACTTTCACCCCGATGTTCCATTCATTGGCAGTGATATTGTTAAACTCGGTTTTATGCCCTTCCTTCGACACAAGTTTGATGGAGGTGGGCTCGGTCGGATTCACGAAAGTCTGATTCCATGTAGCCCAGTCTATGGCAACAGGAGGCGACCCGTCAAGAATTCCCACCAATGACCATAAACTACTGATTCCCTTATATCCGTGAACCGGATCGTCATTGTCAAGGTCGGAGCTTTCTGTCTTTGAACCTTTAAGATATCGCCACTGGTCTGATTCGAACATTACTCCATGAAAATGGCGGTTGCAATCGGGGTAGATCAGCCAGACATATTGTTTGAACCCATCGTAACCGGGATGTTCTCCGGTTAATTCCATCGGAAAAAGTTCAAAAGAGGTCAGAAGCTGGAATTTACTGCTGACTTGCTTCGGACCATAGCTGGAAGGCACTGCAAGCGTTCCCTGGGCATGCAGAATATAGTTCTCTTTTTCAACCCTGTACTCGAGATATTGCAGATGATAGCTGCCATCGCTGTTTTGGGTATATTCCTCGCCGAAAAGAAAAACCCGGTCGGAAGATGTTTTATTGGTTTGCGCGGTGGCATCCCTGCTACCCTTCATGGAACCCTGTGAAATGCATGAGGCGCCTACTTTGGCGAGGGTGAAAGGGGAATCACCAGACCCGCCCAGGTTTACGTATGTGAAGGTCCTTTTTCCATTCTTCACACCGGGCACGATTTTTACGAATTGCACTTTGCCCAGTTGGTCATAAAACGTAGCAAGTGCATATTGCTGATCGGTGGAATCCATCCGGGTGATGACATTACCCAGGTACTGATGCAGGTTATTTCCGATCTGGATCACATTTCCTGTACTCGAAAACTTATTGCTTTGTTCATTATAGGAATACTCCTGGATGATCTGGTGATAGGGTGAAGTGGTTTTATCCCAGGCAAGAAAATAGAGCATGCTGTCAATCTGAAAAGCGCCCTGTTTCCAAACCACTGAGGCCGGCCTTGTGGTGTAATAAAAGGTAAAGCATTTTTTGTCGGTACTGCCGGGCATTTCGGCAAAACATTCATAACTTTCGTCAGCGGGATTGGTCTCATGGTCACCCTGTTCAGCCGACCGGATATGCATGAAGTACCATGCAGTACCGTTATACATGAAAGTAAAGGTACGACCGAGCACCGCGCCTTCATCATACGAGGATCCCTCGCCGGGAAAACCGAATACGAGTTTGTTGGTGTGATCATTGGAAGGGCCAACATCATAATCATCCATGTGATGATCGGGGGAGGTGGAATGTGCCTTGTTGATCTGGTAAATATAGGCGTGTCCGCCACTCCGGGTGCCGTTTCCCTGGTAGTTAAACGCCATCAGGATGCCATTGTAGTTTAACAGGCAGGTGCCAAGCCCCTTGTCGCACCAGTCGCGATGGTTATCGTCGGCCCAGGTTGCATTGCTGGTGAGGGTTTCCGTGATCTGGGCGTTGGAGATCAGGGCCATGAATAAAAACAGAAGGTAAACAATCTTTTTCATACCATAAATTTTTTGATGCTGTTTGATTAGAAGTTATAATGCAGGCCTGCGTTCACGTGTACATCCCCGCCAAACCCGAACAGGGCATCCAGCGAAAACCGTTGTGAAATCCTCCAAGCCGCGGCGATGTTGCCATCCACGAAATTTCTGGTGACCAGGTCGGTGGTCATCTCCTCGGTAATCGTTTCCGATACTTCCGTTTCGGTGTAAGTCCGCTTATATTCATGATGCGACCAGATCCGGTAAAATCCCGGCCCGGCGAAAAAAGAGAACTTTCCTGCGGTAAAGCTTGCCAGTAAACTGACCTTTCCATACAGAGTGCGGTATTTGTTTTCCTTTGAAACATTGTAATTCAGCAGATCGGGATTTACAAGGTCTTTAATGGTACTGGAACTCCCCATGGTCCCTGTTACGAACGGACGCATGACAATCCCCCACCTGGGGTTAAACTGATAACCCAGGTCAAAGACCACACCCAGGCACGGTCGGGTGAACCCCGAATTAAAGGTGTATTCCTTTACATCGTTATCATTATTGGTAACGGTGGTGAGGTTTTCGGCCACTCCCCCGAAAACAGCGCCCCGTAGTTTCCATTTTACATCTGGTTTGTCCAGCAAGGTCATACCCAGTTGAAAAACCAGTGCATTGATCCTGGCAGAGCGGTTAACAAACCCATTGATCTCTTCCAGTTGAGCTTGTGTTTTCACCTCCGTTCCGGCATCTGAACCGTACCAGACAGAATGTAGTTTCATCGCTGAAAGTTCCATGTCAACAGACATAAGAAAATAGTTAAATCCGATAGAAAACCGTTTTGCCTTACCCGGTTTCCCCGGGTCGTCAGGCTGGAGAGAAAATCCCTGAACTCCCCATAGAGTAACCAATAAAAGAAAAGAGACCTTTTTCATAATAAAAAGTTTAAATTTTTGATAAAATTATTAAAATGGATCATTAAACAAACATGTGAAAATACCCTTGTTGTACTGTTTTTGAAAAACGGTACAAATTAGACCCCATCCCCCGTCCCCCTTCCAAAAAAGGGAAAGGGGAGTGACTCAACGAATAAATTGTTAAAAAGCCCGAACAGCACGCACATTGTATGTATTGCTCTTGCCGGTGAAAAAATGACTGCCAGTGCCGAAGTGCCAGAACCAGGCAGAAACATCAGTGTTCTCGGTCGAACTCCAATAAACAACACCAGAAAAGCCGCCAACAGCTTCTTTTTGTAAATACAATAAATTCAATTCGTATATTGAAGGCAGATACCAGTCGCCATACGTAACACCATCAACAGTTACCGAATATTCGTTGCACACAGTTGCGGCAAATGCGTTTCCATCAACCGGTCCCTGATTGGCAATGATGATGGCTGTATTTTTCAAACCGGCACCAATACCGTCAGCCCTGGCGCGGGTATTTGTGTTACTACCGCCATACCATCTGATTCCTCCCGGGCTTTGGTCGGTTGTGGCGGCAATCAGTCCATGTCGCCCACCATCATACACATAAAATACGATTCCACCACCATAACTGTCGCCAATGGCGTGGGTTGATCCATCCAACTTGGTTTTATCGGCAGCACTCATACTTCCCGCCACGCTGGTGGTCGCCGGTGAAATTGATATGGCCGGTGTGGTGGTACCGGAAGTTACACTTATCGGTGCTGTACCGGTTACAGAAGAAACTGTGCCATTACCTGTACCTGCACCAATTGTTGTCCTTACCGAGGCTGCATCAGGATCATGCAGAATGTCGAAAGCAAAATCGGTGATAACGTTAACGGTCAGGTTTCCTGCGCTTCTTCTGGAGGGAAATGAGTTGGCAGGAATTGATAGATCGGTTGGCGCTGCCGCTGAACCTGCATTGTTTACCTTGATGGTGTTGGCTGCCATATTTGCCATCTTGGCATTGGTAACAGAACCTGCAGAAATGACAGCAGGAAAAGTTCCCGTACCCGTTCCGGTAACATCGCCGGTAAGGGTGATGGTCTGATTGCCGGTGTTGGTGCCGGTTATGGCATCTAGTTTTGTTTTATCGGCAGCGCTCATGCTTCCGGCTGCGCTGGTGGTAGCCACCGAAATTGAAATGGCCGGAGAGGATCCGCCGGACGAAACAATTGGTGCTGTTCCTGTAACACCTGTAACCGTGCCATTACCTGTTCCTGCGCCAATGGTTGTCCTTACCGTGGCTGCATCAGCATCATTCAGCATGTCGAAAGCAAAATCGGTGATTGGGTAAGCAATTATGTTTCCTGTGCTTTTCCGGGAAGGAAATGTGTTGGCAGTAAGGGCAAGATCGGCTGGCGCTGCGGCTGCGGCCGTATTGTTTACCTTCATTGTATTTGCTGCCATATTTGCCATCTTGGTATTGGTAACAGAACTTCCGGCAATGGTAGCCGCGAAAGTTCCTGTACCCGATCCCGTAACATCGCCGGTCAGGGTGATGGTCTGATTTCCGGTGTTTGTGCCTGTGATGGCATCTAATTTGGTTTTATCAGCCGCACTCATGCTTCCTGGTGCGCTGGTAGTAGCTGCCGAAATTGAAATAACCGGAGCGGCTCCACCGCTGGATACGATCGGTGCTGTACCGGTAACACCGGTAACGGTTCCAACTGACGGAGCAGTCCAGCTTGTGCCCCCGCTGCCGTCTGTAGTAAGAACATATCCGCTCGTGCCCCGTGTTGCAGGCAGTACAAGGCTTGTTCCTGTTCCGTTTCCATTAATTGTTAATGAGCCACCAATGGTCGTATTTGCATTTTTAAGTATGGTTAAAGCGTTACTTCGGGTTCCGGCGGCTGTTCCATTTCCAACAACATAAAGCCGGTCGATTGCTACATAAGCGGTGGCATTTCCGGTACCCACTGTTGAATATAAGCCAAGCACCGATTCACCATATGATTGTGCAGTATTATAACGTCCTGATGCGAATGAATTATCACCGCTGGAAATATTATGATATCCAACTGAAAAGGAACTAGATCCGCTTGAGGTATTAGAGTGGCCAATTGCAGCAGCATAATCTCCACTTGCGATATTAACATCTCCAATTGCAGAAGAAAAATTTCCACTTGCAGTATTTGAATTTCCAATTGCTGTAGACATGTCTGCACTTGCGGTATTTGAAGCTCCAATTGTTAAGGAATAATTTCCGTTTGCTACTTGAGTAGCTGAACCTCTAAACATTTGCAAATCAACTGCCTTTTGACCTCTGATATTACCTCCAACTGTTGTACCGTCGGGTTGTTGAGCTAAAATTCCGCCGTTGCCTTTGGGCGAAAGCACAAAGTCCACATCGGTTTGGGCATCGTTTCGTGCCAGCAGTTTTACGCCGTATTTGCTGTTATACAGATAATTACTTTCGGTGAAGTTGGGGGTGAATTTCACGAACTTTGTGCCGTCATGTTTCAGCAAATCACCCGTCAGTGAGCCGCTCACATCTATAGCGCCTGTAAAAACCGGGTCGGTTTCAGTTCCTGAGACAAGCCGTTTCCAGGCTGCGCCAGTGTAATAATAAAAACCGGGTGTTACATCGCTGACGGTTGCGGTATTGAACACCAATAAGCTTGCAGCAGCTGAAACAATGGTTGTTACATCAGTTGTCCCTGTCAGTGCTATTCGTGGTATTAACAAACCCTTGTTTGCTGCACTCACATCAAGTATGGCGCTGTTGTCGGCATTTGCCCCCGTGGTATTTATCCCCACCTGGGCTTGTGCTGAAATGGATACCGCGAAAAGAAAAACTACGACAAATTTTCTGGTCATTTTCATTTTAAAGAATAGTTAGGCAATGTGGCTGTTATTTATTTAAATAAAATGTGAAATATGCTATTGGCGTTTTACTTTGCTCTGCCGGCTGGTCGTTTTATAGGCCTGTAAACAAACGATCAATGCACCTGCCAAAAAGGATGAATTGTTAAAAGGCCCGGATAGCCCGGATCCGTCCTGGGAAATTCTTATCGCCAGTGAGCTGATCTCCATTCGAGAAATTATGAGCCCACTCTACGTCTGCATCGTACTCGGTAGAACTCAAATAGAAGGAAGTACCAAAACCGCCAACCGCATCCTTTTGTAAGTATAATAAATTCAGTTCATATTTTGAAGGTAAATACCAGTCGCCATAGGTAACACCACCAGCAGTAATTGAATAATCGGCACAAGCTTTTGCGGCAAAATTTTCATTTTGGTTCTCTGCCATCTGTGTAGCAACTATCATTGCGGTATTCATTGAACCTGCATATAATCCATCGCCGGTGGAACCTGTTTGTCTCAAAATGCCACTGTGGTTCCATGGTAGCATAGTACTGTTGTCGGCAATTGCTGCTATTAAACCATGTTGCCCTGTGGCATCTAACCAAAAAATAATGCCTCCCTGGTAGTGTTGCCCAATGGCAAGGGTTGTTCCTATTCCTGTGACATTTACCACATAAGGCGTTGCTATAGTTCCGTTTCCTGTAATGACAATGTTTGTACCAGCTGTTATTCTGGTTTCGGAGCCATCTATGCCATTTAATTTTACTTTATCCGCAGCGCTCATACTTCCGGCAGCGCTTGTGGAAGCCGGCGAAATTGAAATGGCTGGTGTTGTTGAGCCTGTTGCTACTGAGATTGGAGATATGCCTGAAACGCTTGTGACTGTTCCCGTGGTTGGTGTTGACCATTGTGGAGCGGTTGCACCTGAATTCATTGTTAATACCTGCCCGGCAGTTCCTTTTGCCAGGCGGGTTCCGGTTCCGCTTGTTCCGCCATAAATAAGATCTCCCTGGGTGGTCATAGGAGATAAGGCATCAAAACCGGCTGTTTTTGTGATTGCCCCGGTTCCACCTTTCGTTATTCCAATGGAAGTACCGCTCCAGGTTCCGGTGGTTATGGTTCCTAGCGTTGTAATATTGGTTGAACCGGTCCAGGTGGAAATAGCTGTATTTTCAACATTTCCCAGACCAACATCGCTGCTAACGAGTGTTACAGTTCCCGTTTTGCCTGCAACAGAAGTAACTGGTGCAGATGGCAGACTTGTCCAGCTTAACGAACCTGCCGTACTCCCTGCAGTGAGGACTTTTCCGTTGTTGGTTGTGCTGGTGGCAGGAACATGCAAATTGCCATCGCCTGTTGGATGTATGTAATTGTTGGCATTGGTTGCTATTCCATCTAATTTGGTTTTATCGGCAGCACTCATACTACCGGCAGCGCTTGTGGTAGCCGCCGAAATTGAAATAGCCGGGGTGGATCCGCCGGACGAAACAATTGGTGCTGTTCCGGTTACCCCTGTAACCGTGCCATTACCTGTTCCGGCGCCAATCGTTGTCCTTACAGCGACTGCATCAGCATCGTTCAGCATGTCGAAAGCAAAATCGGTGATTGGATAAGCTGTTATATTTCCTGTGCTTTTCCTGGAAAGAAATGTGTTGGCAGTAAGGGCAAGATCGGCTGGCGCTGCGGCTGCGGCCGTATTGTTTACCTTCATTGTATTTGCTGCCATATTTGCCATTTTTGTATTGGAAACAGAACTTCCGGAAATGGTAGCCGCGAAAGTTCCTGTACCCGATCCCGTAACATCACCGGTCAGGGTGATGGTCTGATTTCCGGTGTTTGTGCCTGTGATGGCATCTAATTTGGTTTTATCAGCCGCACTCATGCTTCCTGGTGCGCTGGGAGTTGCCGCCGAAATTGAAATAACCGGAGCGGCTCCACCGCTGGATACGATCGGTGCTGTACCGGTAACACCGGTAACGGTTCCAACTGACGGAGCAGTCCAGCTTGTGCCGCCGCTGCCATTGGTTGTAAGAACATATCCGGCTGTACCCCGTGTTGCAGGCAGGGTAAGGCTTGTTCCTGTTCCGTTTCCATTGATGGTCAATGAACCGCCAATGGTTGTGTTTGCATTTTTAAGAATGGTTAAAGCGTTACTTCGGGCTGCGTCGGCGGTTCCGTTGCCAACCACAAAAAGCCGGTCGGTTGATATATAGGCGGTGGCATTTCCTGTACCCACAGTTGAATATAAGCCAAGCACCGATTCGCCATAGGACTGTGCAGTATTCCCTAAGCCGCCGCCAACAAATGAGTAATCTCCATTGGCTGAATTGGCATTTCCACCTCCCACACCAGCTCTCATTCCTGCTGCATGATTACCATCGCCTCCAACCACTGATGAATACGAGCCGGCGACAACATTACCGGATCCTCCGCCTATAAATGACCGGAAACCGCTTACCGTATTATAGTATCCTCCAACTATAGACGCATCTGCTCCTGAAACATTATTTCCCTGACCACCCGCCACTACCGAGAAACTCCCATCCTGAAACGGAGGCGATACATTACTTGTCGAATTACAGCTCCCACTCAGCAACGCCGAACGAAAACCGCCTGCTACCTGTGTATTAAAGGCTCTGGTACTTTGTAAGTCAATGGCATTGGCACCCCTTTCATTACCTCCGTCAGCAGTGCCATCAGGTTGTTGTGTTAAAAGAGCGCCGTTTCCTTTGGGCGAAAGCACAAAATTCACATTGGCCTGGGCATCATTTCGCGCCAGCAGTTTTACGCCGTATCTGGCGTTGAATGAATAATTGCTTTCGGTGACGTTTGGGGTGAATTTCACGAACTTTGTGCCGTTGAATTTAAGCCGGTCTTCGCTGGCAGCGCCGGTCGGGTCGAACTTTGACAAATAGACCGGGTCAGTTTCAGTATAGCTCGTAAGGTATTCCGGAGCAAAATTTTCCCAATGTTCGGTGCTGAGGTCATACCGCATCAGGTCGCCATTTGCCGGTGAACTCCAATGGAACGGATTGCCGGCAATATCATTCCAGGTGGGAACCCATGTTAAAGGCCGGTACAATCCTGCATGATCGCCCCAACCAAAAGCTGTGTTCCAGTCAGTCATGTTTGATGAGGTAATTCCGTGTGCGGCAGATAAACCAAAAACAGGATCTGTTTCAGTGAAAGTTCCGCTGGCAAGCTTTGTCCAGATCAATCCATCAAAATAATAGAACCCCTCGGTCCCGTCGTTCTGATAAACCAGCAATCCTTTGGCAGGAGATAAGATGCCGGTACGCTGAGCAGCGGTCATACGGGGTACGAGCACCCCTTTGTCAGTTGAGCTCACATCGAGCATGGCGCTGTTGTCGGGATTGGCTCCTGTGGGGTTGATCCCCACCTGGGCCCGGGCTGAAATGGAAACCACGAAAAGTAAAATTGCGATAAATCTGCTGGTCATTTTCATTTTCTTAGATCAGTTAGGTAATGTGGCTGTTATTTATTTGTATGAAATGTGAATGATGCTATTGGCTTTTGACTTTGCCCTGCCGGCTGGTCGTTTTATAGGCCAGCAAACCAACGATCAATGCACCTGCCACGACAGAAAAAACCCAGTCGTACCAGTGAAAGAACGGGAGGGCGGTAAGGAATGTTAGCGTACCCAGCGGCAGCAGCAAAACACAATTTGTGATCAAACCGGGATTATAGACAGGCTTCTCGGGTTGAAAAATGATGGTATGCATTAAATTGTTGATCGTTAATTCAAATAACATCATTGAAAAACCAACCCATGGAGCAACGTTGTAAAGTAAAGCGCCGAGGATGACCATCGGCCATGCAATCATAATGTTTACCTGAAATACATAGCCTTCATCAAGCGGGTAGTTGCGGTCGGTTCCGGAACCAAAAGGTGTTTTTAAATTGAAAAATTCCTTAAAACTCAAGGGGGATAAAACATACTCCTCAATTTCATGAATCATTAAAAAGGGGAGATGAAGCCATAAAAGAAACTGGTAAAAAGTCATGGTATCTCTGTAATAAATCAGAATGACCAATAATACCGGGGCAATGAACAAATTGGCGCTTTGCCAGAACCGATTGATTTTTTGAATTTTCATAAGACCTCCTTTTAAGAATTGAATTTAATAAAGATTAACTTGTAATACGATGATTTACAACACAAATAAGATAGAGTAAAAGTGCAAATGTCATAAAAAAACGACAAAATGAAATCAAATTATTCTTTGATGCAGCGAATGCTGAAGCCAGCGGACTTGTCTTCGTTGAACATCATGCACATGCTGCTTAAGGCGGCCAGGGACGATGATAATGTGTTATTATATTGCACGCTGCTCCAATATTCGCCGGCGTTGCCACGTGAATTGAGCAAACCATTGCTGTAGTTAAGGTAGCCTGCGGCGTGGATTTTAAGGCCGGAGTTCCAGGGGCCGTTCCAATCAGTCCAGGTGCCTGACGCATCCACATTGGTCCACTCGGTGCTGGTCGGTATGCGCCAGCCGGTGCCCAATTCCAGGGTGCAGGGGTCATTAGCAGCAGTCCAGTCCGAGCTTTCGTTGATGCTGCCTATCCATGTAGTGGCAGGGGTTCGGGTTGTGCCATCGTGTTTATACCCCTGCTTGCGGTTAAACTGCCAGTACCAGCCGGCGGAGGCTTCGGTGTTGTCGCTCACTGAAGTTCCCTGATGATCAGCACCCAGGTTGCTGGAAATCCAGCATTTTGAAGCCTCACCGGGGATATTGGTAACAATGCCATAAGTGACTGTTTTGCTGACAGGAGCTACTAAGCCTGCAACGTGATTAATCGTCAAAGAAGTGCCACAACCCAGTGTTGTAAAACTTAAATCATTGCCATAAGCTGTCCCTATACTGTTTGTTGCATACGCACGAATGTGATATGTCGTAGTTGATGACAATCCGGTAAGAACGCTGGTGAAAACGCCGGTGCCAATCCCATCCACGGTTTTATTATCTGCAACTGTAGGATTTGCTGACAGGCTCCAGCATACACCCCTTTCTGTTACCGGCGCTCCTCCATCGCTTACATTTCCGCCGCTCGCAGCGGTCGTGGTAGTAATATTTGATGCTGAAGTAGTTATTAAAGATGGAACTGTAGCCAATGAAGACCACGTTGGTACCGAATTATTAAATTTTAATACCTGGCCATTTGTTCCGGCCGGAACACGTATCCATGCAGTGCCATTCCAGTAAAGCATATCGCCCGGAGTTGTGCCTGTGGCTATTCCGTCTAATTTAGTTTTATCGGCTGCGCTCATACTGCCTGCTACGCTTGCAGTGGCCGCCGAAATTGAAATAACCGGAGCGGCGCCGCCGCTTGAAGCTATCGGGGCTGTTCCTGTAACCCCTGTTACTGTTCCTGTGGTTGGCGTTGACCACTGGGGTGCGGTTGCACCTGAATTCATTGTCAATACCTGGCCGGCTGTTCCTTTGGCCAGTAAAATTGTTGTATTTGCAGCAGTCTGGTAAGGGAGTGAGCCGGCTGCTCCTCCTGAAATATTGGTGGAGGTTGTTGCGGTGGTTGCATTTCCTGTTAAGGCAGCCGTAATAGTTCCTGCCGAAAAATTACCTGAGGCATCCCGGGCGACAATTGTACTTGCTGTATTGGCATTGGTTGCCGCATCTAATTCTGCTTTATCGGCGGCGCTCATACTGCCTGCTGCACTTGCGGTGGCCGCCGAAATTGAAATAACCGGTGCGGCTCCACCGCTTGACACGATCGGTGCTGTTCCGGTAACACCGGTTACGGTTCCACCTGCCGCCGCTGACCAGTTCGTACTGCCACTGCCGTTGGTTGTAAGAACATATCCGGCTGTGCCCCGCGTTGCAGGCAGTGTAAAACTTGTTCCTGTCCCGTTACCATTGATGGTCAAAGTGCCGCCTATGGTTGTGTTTGCATTTTTCAGGATGGTCAGGGCATTGCTTCTCAAATTTCCTGCGGCACCTGTTCCATTTCCTAAGGTGAACAAGCGGTCGGTTGCAACCCAATTATTTGTGGAACCGTAAACCACAGTGGCATATTGCCCAAAAACTGTTTCCATATAATCGTTTGCAAAGTTGTGTAAACCTGCAGCGAAACCATTATCTCCGTCGGCAGTATTGTAGTAGCCCGTTGCGGTCGAAAACATTCCGTTGGCTTCGTTATTCGCACCAAAAGCAACAGAATAGGATCCATTGGCAGAGTTGCTTTTCCCCCCGGGAATGCAAGAGTAAGAACCGAAAGCAGTATTGTTGCTGCCTCCGCCAACTGCTGCATGATTTTTACTGGCTTCGTTCCAATAACCGCCGGCAATAACCGAATAATTCCCACTTGCAACCTGACTTGAAAGCCCTCTCGACAATTGTAAATCTACTGCAAACGAACCACGATGATCGCCGCCTGTTGCCAAGCCATCAGGTTGTTGAGTTAAAAGGGAGCCGTTTCCTTTTGGCGAAAGCACAAAATCCAGATCGGTTTGGGCATCGTTCCGTGCCAATAGTTTTACGCCGTATCTGGCGTTATACAGATAATTGTTTTCGGTGAAGCTGGGGGTAAAGGGCACAAATTTATCCCCATCGTATTTCAGCAAATCGCCTGTTAACTGGTCATTGATAATAAAATACCTCGAAAAAACGGGGTCAGCTTCACTATACGGTGTTGTTAATGGGATCCAGTTTATTTTAGCATCATCGTAAAAGTAAAATCCGGTAAAATGAGTGGTTTGATAAATCAACAAACCATTTACCGGATTCACAATGGCATCGCGTTCCTCCATTGTCATTCGCGGAATTAAAAGTCCTTTACTGTTTGATTTTACATCCAGCATGGCCGAATTGTCGGGATCGGCTCCCGTGGGGTTGATCCCCACCTGGGCTTGTGCTGAGATGCAAACCACGAAAAGAAGAACTGCGATAAATCTGCTCGTGGTTTTTATTTTAAAGGATTGTTTTCTCATGATACAAATCATTGGTTGTGATTGGTCTTTTCCCGTTTGAATTCACAAAAATAGTGATTCGCTGAGGTCAATAACCGGAATGAGGAAGGTGTGAGACTTTTTTATGTACTGTTTTTGAAAAACGGTACAAATTTGCATTAAACAGAGTATTTCCTGCCTTTCATCAAATTTTCTGTGATTCTGTTAAATATCGTTTTATTTTTGATCCTTATGTTTAGGCTTAATTTTCTCCTGGAAATCCAGACCGGTCTATTGGTACTGCTGGTCTTTATATTGATGCTTTATCCCGGAAAAATATTGTCCCAGGAAACTACAGCTATACTTGATTCTTCTGCACTGGCAAAGAAGAACATCATCGCCATCCGTACAATCGTTCCACCTAAAATTGATGGCCGCCCGGATGATTTGGTGTGGAAAACCGCACCTGTCGCTGGAGATTTTGTGGAATACAGCCCCCGGAACGGCACCCTGCCGGCATTGCGCACAGAGATCAGGTTTGTTTACGATGATTTTGCGCTGTACATTCTTGCTGTGATGTATGACCCCCGTCCCGACAGCCTCTGCAAGGAACTTGGCCGCCGCGACCAGATCGAAGCGCTGAACACGGATTACATCTCCTTCGACATCCTTCCTTACAACGACGGTTTGAACATGTATGAATTCAAAGTGAGTCCGGCGAATCTGCAAAACGATTGCAAATACTCCGCCATTGGCCAGGACATCACCTGGGATGCCGTATGGGAAAATGCTACCAGGATCACCGACTCAGCATGGATCGCCGAAGTGAAGATTCCCTATTCCGCCCTGCGTTTTCCGAAGATCGAAAACCAGGTATGGGGAATCAATTTTTGGCGGAACTTCCATCGCGGGCACGAATACTCCACCTGGTCGTGGGTCGACAATAAATCACAGGACATTTTCCGCTACTATGGCACCCTCACGGGGATCCGGGAAATCAAACCTCCGGTAAGACTATCCTTTTCACCCTACGTTTCAGGTTATCTTGAGAAAAGCCCTGAAAATAAAAACTGGTCGTGGTTTCTCCGGGGAGGGCTCGACCTCCGCTATGGAATCAACGAAAGTTACACACTCGACATGATGCTGATCCCCGATTTCGGGCAGGTGCAGTCGGATGACCAGGTGCTCAACCTTACACCGTTCGAAATCCGTTACGATGAAAAACGGCAATTCTTTACCGAGGCAACCGAACTTTTCAATAAATGCGAAATCTTCTATACCCGCAGGGTGGGAAGCACACCGAAAAACTTTGGCCTGCCTTACGACAGTCTTCGCCAAAACGAGAAGGTAACGAAAAACCCCGACCAGACCCGCATCATCAACGCCACCAAAATATCAGGAAGAAATGCAAAGGGCCTCGGCATCGGCTTTTTCAACGGCATGACCACCAACACCTGGGCCAGCATTCAGGATACCATTACAGGTGCATCGCGAAGGATGATGACCCAACCCTTTACCAACTACAATGTGATGGTTTTCGACCAGAACCTGAAGAACAACTCATATATCACCCTGATCAACACCAATTACTGGACCCCGGATGATGGCTACGCAGCCAACGTTACGGGCGCTGAGACCAGCATCAAAAACAAGAAAAGCACCTTTCAGGTGTTTGGCCGTTTCAACCTGAGCCAGAAATATACCAAAGGGATAAGTCCTGCATTCGGGCATCAATATACGGTGGCATTGTCACGGCCAACCGGAAGATTCCAGTACCAGTTGCTCCGCCAGGAAACCAGCAATACGTACGATCCCAACGATATGGGTTTTCTGGCGTACAACAACGAAACCTATAACAGGTTGCAACTTTCCTATTTTACCTTCGACCCGTTCTGGATCATCATCAACTCACAAACCGACTTCCAGGCAACCTATTCAACTCTTTACAAACCAAACAGTTTTAAAACGCTTGAATTTGCACTCAGCAATACAACCACTTACCTGAAATACTGGATCAGTTCCTTCTCCATCGGCATACAACCCATGGGATTCAGGGATTATTATGAACCCCGCGTGTGGGGCCGGTTTTACAAAATACCGTGGAATTATTACGATGAATGGCGGTTTTCATCCGACAACCGGAAAACATTCCGGTACCAGCATTCTTTTTCCTTCCGTTACACCAGCGGCAACAACAATGTGGAATGGTCATTCGGGATCACGCCACGGATACGTTTCAGCGACAAGTTGTCGGTTACGCTGGGCATACAGTATGAAAGCGAACTGAATGATTACGGATGGGTAAGTACCCGGTTTGATTCGCTGGAGAACCTGACTATTTCCTTCGGACGGAGAGACATCACCACCGTGAGCAATATTCTGGATGTTCGGTATATTTTCAATCCCAAAACCTCCCTTACCCTCCGGGCCCGGCATTACTGGTCGCAGGCCAATTACCTCTCCTTTTATTCCCTGAATGAAGATGGTTCACTCACAGGATCCGATTTCATCGAAGGCCGGAATATCAATTACAATGCCTTTACCGTCGACTTGCAGTTTGTTTGGTATTTCGCCCCGGGAAGTGAGATGAGTGTCGTATGGAAAAACGCGATCAATACATTTAACGACCAGCTTGTTCGTAACTACTTTACCGATTTTGAAAAAACCATTAATTCCCCGCAATCCAACAGCTTTTCAGTCAGGGTGCTCTACTACCTCGACTATCTTTACATCAAAAAAGCCCTTTCAAAAAAGCAGAAGCCAAACAACTAATAACCTGTTTTTTCCTATCTTCGCAATCTAAATGTCTTAATTATGAAATACATCCTTAGCTCCATAATCTTTCTGACCATCGTCACCTGTCACCTGTCACCCGTCACCCTCTCCGCCCAAACCCCGTCCAAACCCTACAACGAAAACCAGGACATCCGTGCCGACCTGAAAAAAGCGACTGCACTCGCCAAAAAAGATAATAAGCACGTGATGATCCAGTTTGGCGGCAACTGGTGTCCGTGGTGCATCCGGTTTCACAATATGGCTTATGGCGCGCAACCCATCGACTCCCTGATAAAAGCTGATTATGTTTATGTGCTGGCCAATGTGCCGCAGGATAAGAAAAAGAGAGACTACAAACTGTTTGAAGAATTCGGCTATCCCAACCGTTTTGGGTACCCTGTGTTCGTGATCCTTAATGGCGATGGCAAACTATTGCACATCCAGGATTCGGGCATTCTCGAGCACTGCCAGGTGAAGGGCTACGACACCACCAAAGTGGTCACCTTTTTGAAGATGTGGAATGTGAAAGCGGTGGATCCGGCAACATATAACCACGCAAATTAAT
>CAIQUS010000235.1 GCA_903875045.1 uncultured Bacteroidales bacterium | reverse complement strand
TTCCGGATTGACAGGCTAATTGACAAAAACTTTACCTGAGGATACCTGGCTGTCGGTAATCACTTTCACCAGATAGTAACCGGTTGGCACGTTCAGTCTGAGTACAGAGAGGGTTTCACCGCTGAGTTTCTGTTGTTGCATAAGTTGCCCCATCATGTTGTAAACGTAAACGTTTCCCTGATTTTTTCCGGTCTTGCCGGCAACGAACAAGGAGTTTTCCGAGGTATAAAAACGGAAAGCGTTATTTTCAGGCTGTTCATTGATGCCGATGGCAGCAGCAAAGTGAAGCAGGAAGCGGGCCGGGTCGTCGGTTTTTAAAGCGCCAAAGGTATAAGATGGTGTTTGAGCCAAATTCCGGGTCGTATTGGTTTTGAGATCTTCCAAAACGATTCCGGGCAGGTTGGAGAAACTTTCAAACCCTGACAGTTCCAGGGTATAGTTGCCATCAGCCGGGATATAGATGCCAAGAGGCACTGTAACCGGATCCTTGATAACAGGCAATGTGTTGATACATATTTTCTGGTTGTTGTCCTTGATCGAATAAACCTGGGGAATTTTGGTATCCATGCTGAAGAGTTTATCGGCATCATACCAGGCTTTGTTCATGCTTCCGTTGAGGCTGAAAATGATGGATGTTACATCGTAAAAGGCATCCTTCCCCAGTTTCAGTGATAACTGGTTAACCGGTTCCGTCTCTGTGCTTTTTAACCAGGTACCACCCGGGACACGGGATGTAAATGGAAATCCGAGCGAACCGGCAGTTGAGGCTTTTACAAAGAATCCCTGCATGGCCGGAATATAGCCTGTACTCAGCACTTCATACCCGGCGCCTCCCGATTTTAATGCGTTGTAAATGTAATAGTAGGCGCTTGTCAGGTTTGATTTTCCGGTAACCAGGTCCCAATCGATGGCTGATGGGAAAGGGTTTCCGATCAGGTTCCAGTTATTTCCTCCAATTGTTAAGGTTACCGACTGATCGCCGGTGTTGAGTGTTCCGGTAAAGACTTTTGTGGCGCTTCCGGCAAATGTGCCGCTATAGGCAACGAGGTAACCGGTTTTCACTGCGAATTTCGGCGGGTTACCAAAAGCAGTTGTATTGGGTAACCAATCCGTTTGTTTCAGATTTAACCAATTCTTATTACCGGCTACTGTGGGTTCGCTCCATCTGAAAAAATCGAAGGTGACACCGGTGGTGGCATTAAAACTCCCTGTTACCGGAGCAAAGTCGCTGTTGCAGATCTCCTGATCGGAAACGGGGGAGGAGAGGAAATGCCATTTATTATCCTTCGTGATTTCACGTTTAACGGTAGCAGCAACACTTGCTGAATTGTTAATCAAAGATCCGCCGGATTCGATAACCAGGCCGGATGCGGTGGCGTTTGTGAGAATTCCGGTGACTGTGAGGGTTTTGCCTGCTTGAACGATGACAGTGGCTCCACTATTGATAGTCAAAGCATTTATGGAAACATCTCCGGTAATTTTCAACGTGGCTAAGTTTTGAACCGTAACCAAACTGGAACTCAGGTTGGCGGCGACCTCGAGCGTGCCCGCCGTTACAGTTGTGGCACCGGTATAGGTGTTGGCGGTTGAGAATCTGATGGTACCGGCTCCGAGGGTGGTTACTGTTCCGTCGGTTCCACTGATGGCTCCGCTGAATTCAGTGGTACCTCCAGCAGATACGGCTTCAAGGTTTAAAGGTTTTGAAGAGGTGAGTGCAATGGCTGCAGAGAAAATGTTCGTACCCGAGGTATTCATTCCACCCAGGAAACGCGTGGAAGCATTCCCGTTATTTATTGTAATACTGCGCGTAAAAGTTGTTCCGCCATCTGATTTTGATAAAAACAGTTTAGCCACATTCTCCAGTTGACCTCCATTCCCAAGGTATATGGCACTTCCGGAGGCAATGGCATCGCCGGTGGTTTCAATCCATAATTCACCATTATCTATTTCGGTATTTCCCGTGTATGTATGTGTGCCATTTAATTTCGCAACACCTTTAAGTGAAACAACCAGTTTACCCGCACCAGATACCTCGCCCGTTAAACGAACAAAACGATTGGTGCCATCTATTGTACTACTGTTGCCATAAATCAAAACAGATCTTCCATTATTTGTAATAGCACCACCAAAAACGAGAGAGCCGGTATTGGCAAAAAGTTCCATATTGTAACCACTGTTGGTACTTGCACTAAAAGAAAAATTAATGGTATGGGTAACACTGGCAGCATCATTTTGAATCCTTGGCCATGTTGAACTATATTCATAAAATTGGACCGCATTGCCGCCAATAGTTCTGGCTGAAGTATTTGAACTCCCGAAAATTAGTTTATGAATAACGTATGTGCCACCGACATTGTTGGTCATTGACAATTGGGTATTGTTGTTGAACCTTAGTATTGCTGAGGTTCCTGAAGTTGGATTGTCCCAAAGATCCCCTGGCTGCCATCTTATACCCCCTGCTCCTTGCTTCCAATTTCCATCGGGAGCAGAAAGATACCATTCATAGGTGGTTTGTGAAAAGGCAATTCCACCATACAGAACAAAAGCAAGAAGCAGAAATAACAGTTTAGAAAAAGAGGGCTTATTGGTCTGCTTTCGGGCTTTACTTGTTGTAAAAGTGCCTGTATTACTGGTGCGGCAGGCACCGGAATTGGATAATAAAGTAAAAAGCGTTTGTTTCATAATCTCAGGTTTTAAGTTTCTCGGCGAACGATTCAAAAAAATTACCCTCACCTTTATATCAGAAAAAAGGAGCGGAAAGAACATTATTGGAGGAGAAAGTTATTGTTCAGCAATCATGGTTGATGTTCCTATGTTGGTTTTGCATTGAAATTGCTTTGCAACATAACAAATAAATGTAACAGTCGCAGCATCATTATTCAGCAACATATCCACGCGTCAAATATAAGATTTTTCCTGATTGTGTCAATCTGCACTACTGATTTTTTATCATAAAGGAAGGACAGGGATATAATCGATCAATACAGAGGCCATCCAATCTATAAACTTCAGCCACCTCACCGTATCAACGGAAAATATCCGGTTCAAGCAGATATTTGCGAAGGGGAGGATAATTTCTCTGAATTGTGATTACCCATTTTGGTCAAACCTATGAATCCTCCATGACTGTAACCGGGAAAAAGAGGTAGGAAAGGTAATGAAAACTACTCCACGGTTACCGACTTCGCAAGGTTACGAGGCTGGTCAACGTTGCAGTTACGCATCACGGCGATGTGATAGGAAAGTAGTTGTAACGGGATGGTGGCAAGCAATGGGATGAGCATCTCTTCTGTGTCGGGGATTTCGATGTAGTGGTCGGCAAGCCGTTTAACAGTTTCATCACCTTCTGTAACGATGGCTATGATTTTACCTTTTCTGGCTTTTACCTCTTCAATATTGGTGATCACCTTTTCATAAATCCCGCGGCGGGTGGCAATGAATAAAACCGGCATGTGCTCGTCGATCAGGGCGATAGGCCCGTGTTTCATTTCAGCGGCAGGATAGCCTTCGGCATGGATGTAGGAGATCTCTTTCAGCTTCAGTGCTCCTTCAAGTGCCACAGGAAAATTATACCCCCGACCGAGATACAGAGAATTCTTTACATCTTTATAGATGGTGGCAATGGCTTTGATTTCTTCGTTCTGTTTTAAAATCCGTTCCACTTTGGCAGGAATCGAGTCAAGTTCCAGCAGGATTTTCAGAAAACGGGAAATGGGGACGGTCCCTTTTTTTTGCGCCAGGAGTAATCCAAGCAGCGAAAGTACAGCAACCTGGGCCGTAAATGCTTTGGTGGATGCTACGCCGATTTCAGGACCGGCATGCGTATAAACCCCGGCGTGGGTGGCACGCGCAATGGAAGAACCCACGACGTTGCATATTCCCAGCACGGTTGCTCCTTTTGACTTGGCCAGGTCAATAGCGGCCAGTGTGTCGGCGGTTTCCCCCGATTGGGATATGGCAATTACAACATCTTCCTCACTCAGAATCGGGTTGCGGTAGCGAAATTCTGATGAATATTCCACCTCAACCGGGATGCGTGCAAGGTCTTCAATCAGGTATTCTCCCACCAGACCTGCGTGCCATGATGTTCCGCAAGCCGTGATGATGATCCGTTTGGCATTCAGGATTTTCTGCTCATAATCCCTGATCCCCCCCAGTGTCACCAGGCCCTGGTCAATGTGCAAACGGCCTCGCATCGAATCTGTAATGGAACGGGGTTGTTCATAAATCTCCTTCAGCATGAAATGTTCGAATCCGCCTTTTTCTATTTCATTCAGACTGAGTACAAGCTTTTCAATGTATGGCGTTTGGCTATGATTTTTAATCGTTTTGATTTTCAAATCTTTGTTGCGTTCAATGATGGCAATCTCTTCATCATTCAGGTAAACAACATTGTCGGTATATTCAATAAGTGGTGTTGCATCGGATGCGACGAAAAATTCGCCTTTTCCGATACCTATGACCATCGGACTTCCTTTGCGTGCGGCAATGATCTTGTCGGGCGACTCTTTGGCCAGGATTACAATGGCATAAGCGCCGATTACCTGATTCAGTGCAATGCGCACTGCATCCTCCACGGCCACCTTTTCACTGATCATGATATCTTCGATCAGATGAACCAATACCTCTGTATCTGTTTCACTGGTAAAGAGGTACCCGCGGTTTTTCAACTCGCTGCGGAGCACCGAATAGTTTTCGATGATGCCGTTGTGTATCAGCGCAATGGTCTTATTTTGAGAAAAATGGGGGTGGGCGTTGATGGTGTTGGGTTCGCCATGGGTTGCCCATCGGGTATGCGCCATGCCAATGGTTCCGGATATATTCTGTCCGTCAACAAACGTTTCAAGGTCAGAAACTTTGCCTTTACATTTAAAAACCCTTATATCTTCATTCAAAAGGCAGATTCCGGCGCTGTCATACCCACGGTATTCAAGCCGGTGCAACCCCTTGATCAGGATTGGGTAGGCCTCGCGGGGCCCTATATATGCAATGATTCCACACATTGTTCCTAGTTTAGTATGGTATAGGTCATTTTCAACTGAAAGCGATTGCTGTTATTTCCGGGGGTAAGTGATGTTGTTCCGTTCAGCATGATCCGGTTTGGTGTTGTTATATTCGTTATCGGCGTGTTCACCATCAGGTAAAGATCAAAAGAGTTGGCATATTTGTTTTGCAAAACTTTTTGAAAATGCTGTGTGAGCCGGAAGAAATAGGTACGGCTGCTAGTATTATATGTGCCGCCAAAATAGCCTGAGCCTTCATTGTTGTCAATAAGGTAGCCGATCCTTCCTATGCTGTCCTGCCTGATCATGGTAAGTGATGGCGGCGGGGTATAAATGGTGTCATTCTCCATGTTCTGGAGTTGGAGGATTGCATCATTGATCGCGATAACTTTGCCTTTCCCCAATGCCTTGATAAAGGGAAACTTGAATTTAATTTTGACACCACCCATTCCCTGGAGGAATAATTTGTTGGCTCCCTGGGCCGAATCCCGGTTTAATATCTGCTGTTTGAGGTCAGGGCTTGCATCCAGGTAACCGTTGTGGTCGACATGGATAAACCTGGCGCTGATCTCGTTGAAAACCATATCGTAATGCAATGAATCATTCTGCGGGTCATTCCCGTCATGAAAATACACCACCATTTTGGAAACCCCGTTTGAAACTGTGAAATTCAACAGGGCACCTTTGCCGGAAACAGGTTTGGCTGTTACATACAGTCCTTTGATAAATTTCATGAAGGCGCTGTTGGTTGTGAGTACATCAGCAGGGGCGTTCAGGATTTTTTGCCCCAGATAGTTGGTTTGCCTGGTAAGGTTGATGCGAAGGTGTGGGGCGAGTTTGGTCTTGTATACTTTTACGCTGTCTTTTATCCGTGGAAAGAAATCCTGGTCGGCCAGAACAGTAGGATAAGTTGTTAACGATTGATTTGAAAAAAAGAGGCTGTCATAAGAAAAGTCCTGACTGATTTCATAAACTTTAACATTTTGCCGGGTAAGTGTGTCGCCGTAATACCCGTTATAAAACAACACAAGTACAAGTGAGTCGAGCACCGGATTTTTACCAAAATCAGCCCCTTCGGATGAAAGCCGCAGTTGGGCATAAAACCCGGCAGTGGTCAAACCGAAGATGGGATCCATCATGGAACCCATGATAAGGGTGGATGATTTATCCGTGCGTACCGAGTCCTGCCTCATCGAAAATGCTTCAACAGTACAGGTGTCTGTCGTTTTTACATTGAGTGTATCACTCGGCGGCAAGAGGCTGAATCCGATTTCGTAAGGATCCTTTTTACATGAAAACATGGCCAGGATAAGCAGGAAGCTGATCAGAAGTGAAGCCGGAAGTTTGGAAAGGTAGGGTTTCAATCGATTCAAATTTGTTGGTTGCTGTTAGTCGACAGTTACCGGGTCGTTCACGATGATTTCCTCATAGAAATCATTATAAGCATCCACGTAACGATCCATGGTTTGATATTCAAGGTAGGGCTTATCAATTTCCTTGAGATAGCTGACCAGCTCAGGATTAATTTTAGGGGATCCGATGATCACACCATCCGAAAAATCGATGGCCGCCTTGATCACACTAACGTAACTTGGCGTTTTATAGTGTTTGAGATCCTTGGAAGAAATCCCTTCAAGCTTGATTTTGGCAGCAAAGTCCTTGTGCATCAACTCTTCAAAATCATCATCGTAAATTGAAAAGATGACTTTGGTGTCGCTGAACAGAGGATTGTCGCAATATGCCTTTTTGATATAAATCGGTATCAGGCTTGTCATCCATCCGTGGCAATGCACCACATCGGGACCCCAGCCCAGTTTTTTTACTGTTTCAAGCACACCACGGGAGAAGAAAATAGCGCGTTCATCATTGTCGGAAAAGAATTTGTTGTTTTTGTCGTGCAAGACGTATTTCCGTTGAAAGTAATCCTCATTGTCAATAAAATAGATCTGCATTCGTGCTTGCTGTATCGAGGCAACCTTGATAATCAACGGGTGATCGGTATCATCAATGATCAGATTCATACCAGATAACCGGATCACCTCATGAAGCTGGTTACGGCGTTCGTTGATACTACCGTAGCGTGGCATAAATGTGCGGATTTCCCTGCCCTTTTCCTGGATGCCCTGCGGCAGGTACCGGCCAATGGTTCCCATAGGGCTTTCTTTCAGATATGGCGTAATCTCCTGTGCAACAAATAAAACTTTCGCTTTTTCCATGTTTTTTCTCCCGGTTATATCGCTATTTGAAATTCGCCTGCAAAGATACTAAAAATTTTTTAGATAATTTCCTAGCTCAAAATGTAAATTAATGATTTATATCTGATTATAATTTTTTTTGCAACTTTTTGAAAATAGTTTTCAAAACCATGTATTACCTTTTGTCTTTTTCCCGATTAAGCAACAAAATAATTTAACAGCGGAGGAGGAAAAAGGGATGGACTAATTTGAGGGACGAAAGTTTGTCGGGGATCGGCACTCTTTCAGGTAGGCAGGCCGGACTTCCAAAACATACCGGTCATCCGCAGGCTGTCGGCGGAATAACCAGATGGCATAGTTTTTTACTTTTTAATACCTGAAAAAATGAAAAAGATGATGTTATTGATCATGTTGGGAGTTATCTTCATAACCGATTCCTCCTTTGCAACCGGAGTTAAATCAGGATTATGTGCCCCAACCGCGGTGTGGATCCATTTGGAGTTCATTTTTCACCGGCCAAAATTCGATTGTGAAAGAGGCTTCGGAATCTGCTTTGCTGCAACTGCGGGAATAGACCGCTCAGGTGCATCAAGCGAAAACAGAGTATGCAATGTCAGGGGACAACTCAATGAACGTAACCAGCTGCTTATTGAAGTGGATGAGGTTGCATTGACCAAATATGAAGGTGGAAGCTCGATTCCGTACTTCAAGGATAAAACGTCCATTTCCATCCTTGATCCATATATTTTACCTGAACCTGCCTGCAGGGCTCTTGGCGCTACCTCGGCACTGACCATTAAACCCGGAAACTACCCGGTATCGTTCCAGAATGGCGTGTATACGGTTGTATTCCAGTTATAAACAATTGCCGCCCTTAAACGGTTATTGTCCGGCCAAAGCCGAACGCCCGTTTAAGGGTGGTTTTTTCATCAACTAAAAAAAAGCAATATGAAAACAAACAGATGGATTGTAAAATTGGCCGCGTTGATATTATTTTTCCCGTTTTTATTCGGCTGCAAAACATACATGAAATTAAAATATGGGGTAACCCAGCCTAAACAGGAAACACCTGCGAAGCTCATCTCTTTTCTGGAGAAGTACCATTTTCCGACACAAAACATGTATGTGTTCTCCGACTCTGCAGGGTACATTCAGGAAATGAAAAACCCAACGTTCAGCAAATATATTTTGAGCAACATGATATTTGACCATGACGGGATTCTTTTAAAGCGTGACACCGCGCAATGTCAGTGGTCGGGATATGACAAAATAAAATCGCTGCGTATCGATTCATTATATGAAAAAAACGATGAATTGCGACTAACCCAGCTGCTCGAAAAAATCAGGCCATTCGGAAAAAGCGATATTCCCGGTACTGAATTAAAGAATCCTGATTTTACGGTGGTCGTTACCTGGGCAAAGTTTTTAGGCTCATATAACTACCGGCTTTTCGTATTGGATGAAGCCGTAAATCTGAATAAAACAGCCCGGATCAGGTTGATCTGGCTTAACATTGATATGCAGAAAAGCTGGAGCCTGACACCCGGACAAAAAGTAGCCATCAATTGAGGCAATCTGTTATATTTTGAATGTGACAGCAAAAGGCGGATGTATGAATTCTGTGAAAAAGGAAGCCGGGAGAGGATATGGGGAAGTGGATCGCATTGATAGTTGTTGGTACCTGGTTCATGCCGGTCATGGGATCAGGGCAGAACCTGGTATGGAGTGATACGTTGGTAATGGTTAGTCTGCTGGATCCTGTTGATTCCGGAATTTCATTGATCAGATTCCGGATGACCCAGGATGTGGAATACTCCTTGTCGGGCACATCGCTGGTTTTCAATAACTGGCACCATGGCGAAAACAGGAACCTTGTTTCAATGCTTCACCATTTGCATTACCGGTCGCTGTTTACAAACCATGGAAACATAAAAATCATTAATTGCTTTAGTCATACACTCGGAATCCAGTATTTTTTCGACAGCATCACCCGGTTCCAACCCGATGAAAACACCCTGGATACCCGCATCGAAAGCAGCATAGGAAAAAACCTGAATTTCACGTTTTTTTCAACGCTTACCACCCGGATGTTTAACGCCTACATATACCAGACAGACCAGAATGGAAGCCTCCTTAAAACACTCAGCGCATCATTTCTGACCCCTCTGATATGGACTTTTTCAGCCGGTTTCGGATGGACTTTCACTCAACTGGGTACGTTCAGCATCGGACTTTCGGCTGGCAAATTTACCTGGATTCGCAACAGGAAAGTATTTGACCAGCAGAAAACCGGGATCTTCTATGGCATTCCAAAAGAAAAGAACCATCTTTTCGAATACGGGTTCAGCCTGCATTTGCTCGTTGATAAGGATTTTCTGAATCGCGTCCGATGGAACTGTGATCTGCTGGTGTTTAAAAATGCAGAGAAACCTTTCGACCTGGCAGTGAAGAATCTCATCGCAATCAGGATCAATAAATATTTGCAAACCAGTATTCAGACCCGTCTCTTTTATGAGCAGCAGGTAAGCAAAAGCGTGCAGGTTGAGAACCTCCTCTCTCTTGGGTTTTATGTTAATTTATGACCTGTGAATTAATTAACAGGCAGATTGGTTCCGATTCGGGAAAATCATTAATTTTGCCGGCTCAAACCGCAACCTGATATGTATAAAATCACAAAACATCCCATTCTGGAGATACCAAAAAACCCGCAATCAACATTTATATTTGAAGGTCATCAAGTTACAGGTGATAATGGATTCACAATTGCAGCGGCCCTTCATCAGGCCGGGCATCCGGTGCACAGCCACAGCCTGAACAACCGCGAGCGAAGCCTAGAATGTGGCATCGGTAAATGCGGAGCGTGTGAAATGCTGGTCGACGGGCAGATCAAGCGTATCTGTATCACAGGCATTGAAGGGGTGAAAGAGGTAAAGGAGATACCACACGATTATGTTCCATACAGCCTCCAGGTTAAAAAAGAGGTGCCATTAAAAGTTTATAAAACAACGGTGGCTATTATTGGCGCAGGCCCGGCAGGATTGGCTGCCCGCGAGGAGCTTGGCAAGCATCAGGTTGCCAATATTGTGATTGACAACAATGAGAAAATCGGCGGACAGTTTCTGATGCAAACCCACCAGTTTTTCTTTTTTGAGAAAGAGCAGAAATTCGGGGGGATGCGTGGCTTTGATATTGCCAAAACACTGGCGGGGGAGAGCCATGAAGGAATTTTTCTGAATTCAACCGTTTGGGACATCCTGGAAGGGGGACGAATTGCCGTGAAAAATATCCGGTCAGAAGAGATCTATTATGTTGATGCGGAATACCTGATCGTGGCCACAGGGGCGGTTCCTTTTATGCCGGCCTTTGAAAATGATGACCTGCCCGGCGTATTTACCGCCGCCGTTGTGCAGAAAATGATGAACCAGGAACTTACTCTGCTCGGGAAAAACATCCTCACTGTAGGGGCAGGTAACATAGGGTACCTCACCTCTTATCAGCTCATGCAGGCCGGAGCCAGGGTAAAGGCGATCATTGAAGCCATGCCGGGTGAAGGCGGGTTTCCTGTCCAGGCCAATCGTGTAAGGCGGCTGGGCATTCCGGTACTTACTTCCCACATCCTGCTGAAGGCCATTCCCAACGATCGCCATGATGGCATTACAGGTGCCGTTATTGCTGAATGCAAAGATTTTAAACCGGTTCAGGGAACTGAAAAGATCATCTATGGCATTGATGCGATCAATATATGTACGGGCCTCGTCCAGGATGACCAGTTGCTCATCAAGGGCAATGAGATTTTTGGCAGATGCTGCTTCGGTGCCGGCGATGCCATCAGGATAGGGGAGGGTACCAGCGCCGTTCTCCGCGGCAGACAGGCTGCTTTCGATGTGCTGCATGAAATGGGTGAACACTATAGTTATGATGAATTTCTTGCTTTGTCGAAGGAGTACATCGATTCGCAGCAACACCCTGTAAGGGTGATTTCTGAACCGGCTCAACCCGATCCTCAGAGGATGAAGGAAAAAGGTTTCGTACTCATCGACTGTTTATATGGTTTTGCGTGCAATCCATGTGCCTTTGCCTGCCCTCACGGGGCCATTGCCAAATCATCGACCAGTACGGTCCCGGAAATCGATTTCGCGAAATGCATCGGATGCATGGAGTGTGTTTCGCAGTGCCCCGGACTGGCCATCTTCGGATATAACCTGAAAAAAGACTGGCTTTTCCTGCCAATTGAATATGAAGTGGAGGAAAAATCAGCGTGTTATCTTGTCGACAACATGGGGAAGCAGCTTGGCGAAGGAATTGTAGAGAAAATTTTACGCAAGCCAAACAAAACCAACATTGCCAGGATCCGTTCCCTCTCGCTGCATGGCGAAGAACTCAGCAAGGTGCGTGGCTTCATCGGAAAGGAAAACTATCCGGATCCGATTGAGTTTGATCCTTACATATTTGAACCAAAGGAGACTACCTACGTGTGTCATTGCGATGATGTATCCCTTGAGGAAGTTCTGAAGACCATCGGCGACCGGAAATTCATCTCCGTTGATGAAGTTAAGCACACCACCCGTCTTGGAATGGGGGCTTGCCGCGGGAAACGCTGTATCAAACGATTAAAAACAACGTTAAGCGGTACAGGAATTTCGATCGTGGGTGAGCCTACACCCCGCGGGCCATTGTCAAATCAGGTGGCCATGGGCGAACTCTATCCCCGTTCGGTGCATGAAGAGGTGATTACCGGCGTGAATGGCCTTAAACCAAAAAAGATTAAAGTGAAATCGCTTGTAGCCGGCGGAGGCATTGGAGGAAGCGCCCTGTTCCGTTACCTGGGCGAGGCCGGGATGGAACCAGTTTTGCTCAACTACGGACGCGGGGCATCATGGCGCAACATTGCCGGTGGCCGCCCGAACTTCTCATTGCCGGAGTTGTCGGACATTGCCACCCACAATCACGAAATATTCAAAGATCTTCAGAAGATTCGCAACATTGACTACCGTCCGATCAACTATGTTACCTTCGCCCATGATGACAACATGTACAGGGCGCTGGTTGAATCAATGTCGTGGTCGGATGCGTATATGGTCGAACCCGGAGATTTTGCCAAAGAGATCTCCCCGCACATCAACCCGATGATGGGAAACTATCAGTCGGCACTGATCACCCGCGATTGCTGGCAGGCCACTCCCGGCCGTGTTATCGACCTGATCCGCAGGATGGGCATCGATAAAGGCGGAAAGGTTGAGGAAGATTGCAAACTCATCGACGTGAATAAAATTGACGGTGTTTATACCGTATTGGTCCAGGATCATCAGCACCGCTACATCGAGTACCAAACCGAAATCTTTATCAATGCGCTGGGACCGGAGGGCGGGAAATTTGCTTCTCAGCTCAACATTGAAACCGGGCTTTTCCCGGTCAGGCACCAGGCCTTTATCACCCGCCGGTTACCCATGTTAGGGAAAGATGGCGCTCCTTTGGCCATGCTCATCGACCGCCGGAGGTACAAAGGGTTCAGTGCTGTTTACGGGCAGCAACTTGCCGAAACCGGCCAGATCATTGGTTGTGCTTCACCGGCCATTGAATCAATGGAAGCGGATAAAAATATCAAGATCAACTCCCAGGATTTTGTTGAAATTGCGTCAGAGATCTTTACCAACTGGATCCCGGAGCTCTCCTCAGTTGGGTTCCAGGCTATCTGGGCCGGTTATTATGTTGAACCACGGATGATCATCGATCCGGAGCTTGGCCTGTTCCTTGGTTTGCGCGGACAGGGTTTCATGCTCGGCCAGTATCTTGCCAAATTATATGTGAACAAACTCCTTGGATTACCAACACCCGATTATTTTGAAAGGTTGAAACTGAGCGGGGATGGGTTGTTGGAGAAAGCATTCAAATAATGTGCTGATGTGCTGATGTGCTGATGTGCTGATGTGCTAATGTGCTGATGTGCTGATGTGCTGATGTGCTGATGTGCTGATGTGCTGATGTGCTGATGTGCTGATGTGCTGATGTGCTGATGTGCTAATTAATGGTTTAATGAAATAATTCGGTTATTATGGTAAAAGAAAATCAGATTTTGGATTTATCGTTTGAGTTTGCGCTACTTGTTGTTGATTATTGTGAACTTCTTGAGGAATAACGTCGATTTGTGATCTCACATCAGTTGTTAAAATCCTATCCATCTCCTGATCAACTTCTTGATAAAATCATTGTCCTAAAAAAGATATTGTCAAAAATTATCTCTACCTCAAAAAACTCCCCCAAATGATTCAACCTTAATTCATCAGCACATTAGCACATCAGCACATCAGCACATCAGCACATTAGCCACATCACCCCCTCACAAACAACGCCTTGATAATATGTGTCGCCATTTTGGGGTTTTCTTTTAACCGGCGGGTTGAATAACCGAACCATTCTTTTCCAAAGGGGACGTACACCCGCATGGTGTGGCCTTTGTCAACAATCGATTGCCGCAAATCGGGCGTTACACCATAAAGCATCTGAAACTCGTACCTGTTTTTCGGTATTTTGTATTTCTCAATCAGTTTGAAGGCACCCTCCACCAGCGGTTTATCATGGGTGGCGATGCCGGGATACATCCCCTGCTGGAACATGTATTCCAGGTCTTCCAGGTAATGGTCGTTTATTTCCTCGTATTTTTTGTAGGCGATGGCAGCGGGTTCGACGTATATGCCCTTGCACATCCGGAAGTTCAGCGGGTTTCCGGAATTATGAAGGTCTTTCATGTTCTTCATGTCCTGTAAAGTCCGCCGCATATAAGCCTGCAATACAAGCCCGACATTGGATGGAAATTCACGGTGCAATTTTCTGAACAGGTCAATTTCCAGGTCGGTACATTGCGAATCTTCCATATCAACCCTCACAAAATTGCCATAAGAAGCAGCTTTGGCAACAATTTCACGGATATTGACATAACAGGCTTCCGGATCGATCAGCAATCCGAAACTGGTGGGTTTCAGGGAATAGTTTCCGTCAATTTTCTCCTGTTCCACCCGCGCAATGATGTCGAGATAAGCGAGTTTATTGGCTGTAGCCTCTTCAAGCCGGGTAATGAATTCGCCCAACAGGTCGATGGTAACCTTCACATTTTGCCTGTTGAGCAGGCGGCAAACCCTGATCGCATCGTCGATTGTTTCACCTGCAATATATTTACGTGAAAATATCCACACCAGCTTTTTGGGCATCAGCGGGAGCATTTTTGTAATCAATTGGTTGATCATAAGCACATCATGTTAGGGGGTTCAATCACTGACGCAAAGATAGAAGGAAATAGGTATTTGGTATTCATCAAATTAATTTTTAATTTTGCAGACTTTTTTAGTGGAAACTTGAATCACGCAGACCAATATCAAATTGCGTTCAGTGGATTACACCCCGGAACGCATACATTCGATTTTCAGATCGGTGATACGTTCTTTGAACAGGTTAAAGATGCTGAAATCACAGGCGGTGACGTTTCGGTGATTGTTACAATGGTGAAGGAAGAGCGCATGATGGACCTGCACCTGGCTATCAGTGGTAAAGTCAGTGTAGCTTGTGACCGGTGCAATGAACTGATGGACGTCGAGGTGAACGGCCATGAGCGGCTGATTGTCAAACTGGGTGATCATTATTACGAAGAGAGTGAAGATGTACAGGTTATTCCTGATACATCGCACCAATTCGACTTAAGTCCGTTCTTATATGAATACATCCACTTGCTCCTGCCCATAAGAAGGGTGCACCCTGAGGATGAATCTGGAAAAAGTGAATGCGACCCTGAAATCATTAAAAAGCTGAAAGAGTTGAGTGAGCGCCACATACAGGATCCAAGGTGGGAAGTTTTAAACCAGCTGAAGAAAAAATAAATCGTAAATTGTAATTCACAAATCGTAAATAAACAACATTATGCCACACCCGAAACATAAAATTTCGACAACCCGCAGGGATAAGAGAAGAACGCATGACAAAGCAGTTGCCCGCACGACCATCATTTGCTCAAATTGCAGTGCCCCGGTTTTATACCACAGGGTTTGCCCTGAATGTGGGTATTATCGTGGAAAACAAGCTGTTGTGAAGGCTTCTGCGGAATAGTTTTTTTTACCTAAATTGTTGCCAATGAAAATCGGTCTGGATGTTTTAGGAGGTGATTTTGCTCCAAAAGCCACGATACATGGTGCTATCCTGGCTCAAAAGGAACTCCCTGCCACTGATCAAATTGTGTTGATTGGTGACCGGGAAGGCATTTTGGCTTTTCTGAAAGAAGAGAACGTTGAAGCGGGTTTGTTTGAGATTGTAGATGCCCCCGATGTGATCGAGATGGATGAACAGCCAACCAAGGCCTTGATAAACAAGCCGAATTCCAGCATTTCAGTTGGCTTTAAATTGTTGAAGCATAAAGAAATACATGCTTTTGCAAGTGCGGGCAGCAGTGGTGCCATGATGGTTGGTTCGATTTATAGTGTCAACACAATCCAGGGAATCATCAGGCCCAGTACCCCTGCCTACATCCCCAAGGAAAATGGCGGATCATCGGTATTGATCGATGTGGGTACCAATCCTGATGCCAAACCCGATGTGATGTACCAGTTTGGTATGCTGGGGGCCCTTTTTGCCGAACATGTGTTTCATGTGAAGAAACCTCGGGTTGGCCTGCTCAACATTGGTGCCGAGGAAAAGAAAGGCAGCCTGACAACCCAGTCTGCTTTCCAGCTGATGAAGGATTCCAAGGATTTTCATTTTGTCGGGAACATGGAGGGGCGGGAACTGTTTCGAGACAACGTGGATGTGATCGTTTGCGACGGCTTTGTGGGTAATATTGTGCTCAAACAGGTTGAAGCGATGTATCGCGTTCTGGTAAAAAGAGGTATCAAGGATCCCTACCTCGACCGGTTCAATTACGAAACGTATGGTGGAACACCCATTCTGGGGATTAATTCAACCGTGATTGTGGGCCATGGTATTTCCAATGCCAATGCAATCCGAAAGATGATCTTAATGGCCAAAGAGGTTCATGATGCCAGGCTTTCTCAAAAAATAAAGCACGCACTCGAACAATATTCGCTTAACAATATTTAGAAAATCATGTCAAAACTCAGAGCAAAGATTTCTGGAGTCCATGGATGGGTTCCTCCTTATATATTGACCAATAAGGAGTTGGAAACCATGGTTGAAACGACCGACGAGTGGATTATGACACGCACCGGGATCCGGGAACGTCATATTTTAAAGGGAGAAGGTTTGGGAACTTCCGACATGGGTGCCGAAGCCGTAAAGGGGCTCCTCGAAAAAACCGGAACAAAGCCCGAAGAGGTTGACCTGCTGATATGCGCCACGGTGACACCTGATATGACCTTTCCGGCAACCGGAAATATCATCAGCGATAAAACAGGCTTGTGCAATGCATTCAGTTTTGACATCAACGCAGCCTGTTCAGGTTTGCTCTTTACCCTGATTACCGCATCAAAATATGTGGAAACAGGGATGTACAAGAAAGTGATTGTGGTGGGGGCTGATAAAATGTCGTCCATTACGGATTATACTTCCCGGGAAACCTGTGTATTGTTCGGCGATGCAGCGGGTGCAATTTTGCTTGAGCCTACCACGGAGGATGTCGGAATCATGGATTCTATTGCGGGAACGGATGGTTCTGGCAGGAACTACCTGCACATGAAAGCAGGTGGGTCGTTAAAACCACCTTCACATGAGACCGTTGATGCCCGCGAGCATTTTATTTTTCAGGAAGGACAGCCTGTTTTCAAATTTGCTGTGACCCGGATGGCAGATGTTTCGGCAGAAATCATGGAGCGGAACAACCTTACCGCAGACGATATTTCCTATCTGGTGCCCCACCAGGCCAATTTGAGGATCATAGATGCCACGGCCCGCAGGATGGGTGTCGGCAAGGAGAAAGTGATGATCAACATCGACCGTTACGGCAATACCACAGATGCAACCATTCCACTATGTCTCTGGGAATGGGAAGATAAACTTAAAAAAGGCGATAATATCATCCTTGCTGCCTTCGGAGGAGGATTTACCTGGGGTTCCATCTGGGTAAAGTGGGCCTATTAAACCGAACTTTTCTTTTATTGGACATTTGAACCTATTCGCAGATTATTCTTTGTGATGTGCATTTTGGAAATAAAGATAAAGATTATGTCGCTTCAAAATGATGTCATCGAGAATCTCATTAATCCCGACTTTGGATTCCAATCTGGCAAATGGGATTGACTCCGACCGACTGACCTGCTCACCCAGCCTGGAACTCCTGGTACCTTACCTTTGATTTTGACAGGATTTTTGTGGTAGGCTATTTTGAATGGGGTATCTGCGGGATGGAGAGGTTCTTCCCGGATACAAATTCAAAATGGTCATCGCCGGCATGGACGTGAATGATGGGGTGGTTTTGTTTAAATGAAACCTGCAGATGGCGCGATCGGGCAATATTCATCAGGGTAATGGCTTTTTCGATACCATCACCACGCTGGAAATTGACCACCTCATCCGGCAGGGCAAGCCGGTTGCCATCGTAAATTGACTCGTTCGGCCACGACTGCATTTGCAGAAAAACGTTCATCAGTGTTGTTTCCCGGAAGAGTTCGACAGCAACAGGATTGCGTTCGAAAGCGGCTTTGAAAAAAGGTTCCCAATCGCAGGAATCCATATAGCGGCCTGCATAAAAAGCAAGGTCGGCGACGGAGGATGATTGGTTTTGAAATTGGAAATTTGAAATTGGAAATTGGAAATTGGAAATTCTAATGGACGAGAGGTACTCTATGATTTGCTCGCGGGTTTGGTCGGGGGTAATTGTAATTGATTGTGGTGCGGCAAACTCCTTTTGTGTAGATGGCAGCCGGGGTACGGTGTGAACAAACTTTTTCAGGTCGGTGAAAAATTCAGCATGATTCTCCAAACCGGGGAAGTTCTGTTTCAGGGTTTCGATAAAAGCCGGATAAGGTTTGACGGTGAAGAGTTCATCTTCATGATAAATCCGGTAACGGTGATCGATAGGCTGAAGATAAAGGTCCTCCTCATCCATTTCACAATAGAGTTTGCGTCCGGTTTTATCGCCAAGGCGGTTTTTGCTGCCATGTTCGTAGCCAAATGCTTTTTCGAGCGGGATGTACCGGTTGGAACACTGACATTGGAAGCAAAGCTGAAAAAGTTTCTGGTGACGGCTGTAGTCGCGCAAAAAGTTCATAAACATTTCGAAGTCAATGGGTGTTTCAAGGAATTTGGAAAGTTTTTCCCTGAAGATGCCATAAGCAGCCCGATCAATGGTTGCTTCCGGATACATCGAATGGATCCAGCCGGTATTGTGCGCGATATATGTAACCTGCTCATGCTCGAGGGCACGGCGTGCGAGGGCTGAAAGTTCCGTGCCGTTGTACCACATCGATTTGGTGACAATCCTGCGGTTGTTGGTCAGTACCCCTTCATCGACCATGATGAAATTCTGTGAATGAAGCGGGGTCCCCATCAGGAATATCTTATCGAGGGGCACTTCAGCTACAACGAACAAGGCTGCTGCATACAAACAGGCCAGTGATACACATTCACCGGCACCTGCATCATGGTTTGGCTTAAACCGGAAGGCATTCATTGCCTCCACCGTTTCAGTTTTCCAGTAAGGGATGATATCTGAATCGAATTTATCGAGGCCGAAATGGCGACGGATATCCATGTCGAAATAATATTTATCCCCTTCATAACCAAAGAGGGCATTGGACCTGGAAAGCATTTCAAGGTCGACAAATTCGCTGAAACGGTTGATCTCGGTTTGTTTATCGGTCAGTCCCCAGGTTTCAAGGTCGAGGTTGAAGTTGTAGTGGTCCATCACATATTGTTTTACCCGGTGGATCTTTTTCAGCGGACCCATCTTTCTGATCCCGGCAAACCAGGGATCATCGCGCCATTTCCATATTTCGGGCGACATGATGTTGGCGAGCACCAGGGCATAGAGCAGGTCGGGAAAAATGAAGATTTCCATGTCGCTCAGGGTAAATGCAGCACTATATTTTTCGAGTGTTTTTTTATCCATTTTGAATGTTTAACCGGTTTGCAAAGATAGTAAATAGGGCGTTTAAACGGGGGTGGGTAGATTCACCAAAAACTACTTTCAGGTTAGGACCCGGGTTTGGCTCTGTCACAAACAATCCGGAAAATATTTTTGCAGGATTGAATTTGATATGGTATTTCAAATTAATTTTACCATAACCAACCTAAAACATCCTCCCATGAGAAACCATTGCAAATTTGTTGTCCTGCTGGGCTTGTTTTTAATTGTCCCTTCTGTTTACCTTTTGGCTCAGGTAGGCATTAACGCCGACAACAGTTCACCGGATAATTCGGCAATGCTGGATGTGAAATCAACCAACAAAGGATTACTTCCTCCCCGGATGACCCATGCCCAAATGAATACCATCGAGGATCCGGCCAATGGACTCATCATTTATTGCACCGACTGCAGCAACTCAGGCTCCGGCGCTCTGGCCATGTTTATGGATGGTTTATGGTATATATATGCTCCAACCTGCCTTGCACCTCTGTTTCCATCAACGGGAATCCATATTCCTGCACCAACCCAGATCATCTGGAACTGGAATCCTGTTACTCACGCTACGGGGTATAAATGGAATACGATCAATGATTACAACTCGGCAACCGACATGGGCACAGCAACCACCAGGAACCAAACCGGACTAACCTGCAACATTGCTTATACAAGCTATGCCTGGGCTTACAATGCCTGCGGAAACTCATCCTCCATTACCCTTACCAGTGCTACTTCTTCATGCGGAACATTTGCATGTGGTGAGAATATGGCAATAAACCATATTGCTGGTTTGGTAGCACCAGTAACTAAAACAACCACTTATGGCACAGTTACCAACATACCCGGCGAACTTACCAAATGCTGGATTACCAGCAATCTTGGTTCCGACCACTCGGCAACTGCCGTGAGCGACGCTACTGAGGCTTCCGCAGGCTGGTACTGGCAATTTAACCGCAAACAGGGGTACACACATGACGGGACAGCCCGGACACCCAATACAACCTGGATGTCCACCATAAGTGAAACCTCAGACTGGATAACAGCCAACGACCCGTGTAACATTGAGTTAGGCACCACTTGGCGTATCCCGACATACACAGAGTGGTATAATGTAGACAATGCAGGTGGTTGGTCTACATGGACCGGGCCGTGGAGTTCAGGTCTGAAACTCCATGCTGCCGGGGATCTTTACTACACCAGTGGTTCTTTGGTTAGTCGTGGCTCAACCGGTAACTACTGGAGTAGTACGCAGGGCGGTTCAACTGGTGGCTGGCAAGTAGGTTTCAGTACAGGCAACAGCGGAATGTACAACGCCTTCAAGGCCTACGGCTTCTCCACCCGCTGTGTTAGAGAAATATGCTCTTCCATTCCAAATGCGCCAACCGCCGGAACACATGTGCCATTACAAACCCAGATAACATGGAACTGGAACACTGTTGCCGGTGCTACCGGATATAAATGGGGCACAGTGAACAATTTCGCAGAGGCCAATGATATGGGTGCCTCCACAACCACGACCGAAACGGGATTGACATGCAATACGCCAAATACCCGTTATGTATGGGCATACAGTGGTTGTGGCTATTCATTGAATACACCGTTAGATCAGTCAACCATACCCTGTATTGTGTTGCCAGACGTAACAACCACAGCAGTCACCAGCATTACCCAAACCACGGCAATCAGTGGTGGAACTGTTACCTCGGATGGTGGCGGAACAGTAACTGAACACGGTGTTTGCTGGAGTTTATCACCAAATCCGACTACATCCGACTTTAAGACCGCAGATGGGAGTGGAACCGGAGTTTTTACAAGCAACCTGACCATGTTATCGGCCGGCACCCTCTATTACCTTAAAGCGTATGCCACCAACAGTGCAGGAACTGCTTATGGGGATCAGTTAAGTTTTACGACCCCCTCATTCGCTGTTGGCCAAAGCTACGGCGGTGGAATTATTTTCTATATTGACGGTACCGGGCAGCACGGGTTAATTGCAGCTGCAAGTGACCAGGGTGGTTCATTATGGGGTTGTCAGGGAACTAATCAGGGAACTTCTACTGCCATGTTCACGGGGCAGGCGAATACCACGAATATTGTTAATGGATGTGCTGCAACAAATTGCGCAGCCCGTCTTTGCGATAACCTGGTTCTGAACGGGTATAGCGACTGGTTTTTACCATCAAAGGATGAACTGAATCAGATGTACCTTCAAAAAAATGCAATTGGTGGTTTTGTTGGTGACATCTATTGGACTTCTTCTCAATCTGGTTCTTCCTACGCATGGGGGCAGATGTGGATCGATGGATCGCAGATTGGCTATTACCTTAAGAACGACCAGCACCCTGTCCGTGCTATCAGGGCTTTTTAGCCATTTAGCTGTTTGATCTGGTATTTCAAATTAATTTTACCATAACCAACCTAAAACATCCTCCCATGAGAAACCATTGCAAATTTGTTATCCTGCTGGGCTTTTTTTTAATTGTCCCTTCTGTTTACCTTTTGGCTCAGGTAGGCATTAACGCAGACAACAGTTCACCGGATAATTCGGCGATGCTGGATGTGAAATCGTCAAATATGGGGTTCTTGTTTCCTAGACTTTCAGATGCTGCGAGAAATTCCATCCCTTCACCTGGAACGGGCCTGGTAATTTACAATACGACTACTAATCTTTTAAATTATTTCAATGGTTCTGAATGGCAGCAGGTTTCGGTTTCCATTTCTTCAACCACTACAGGGTCATTGAAGCCGGGAGGAGGAGTTTCAATCAATGCAAACCCTGCTACACCGCCTGATAGTTCGGCCATGCTCGATGTAAATAACCCGAGCAGAGGAATCCGTATTCCGAGGACAAATCCGAATTTGATTTCAACTCCCGCAATCGGGTTGATCGTTTACAACACTTCGACAAACCTCATCAATTATTATAACGGCAATTCATGGCGCGAACTGTGTGCAATTTCCACAGGAATATCCGGAGGAACAGGAAACCAAAGTGCCCTTGGCGTATCCATCAATTCAAATGGAACAACAGTACATCCATCCGCAATTCTCGAAATTTCTGCGCCTGACAAAGGCATTCTGATTCCCAGACTTACAACAAATCAGCGAAGCGCGTTGTCACCAGTTGCCGGACTTACAATTTACAATCTGAATTCCAACGAAATTGAATTATATAATGGTATCGGTTGGAACAAATTGAATGTAAATGCATGTGCCGTTTCTTGTCCGGGAATACCCACGGTTATTTACGGTGGCAAGATATACAACACGCTTCAGGTTGGAACACAGTGCTGGTTGAAAGAAAACCTGAATATCGGAACACGGATAAATAGCATCCAGGAGCAGACAAATAATGGCATTATTGAGAAGTACTGCTACAATAATCTTGAATCAAATTGTACAATTTACGGTGGATTATACCAGTGGAATGAGATGATGGGGTATATAACTACTGCTGGTTTACAGGCAATTTGCCCACAAGGCTGGCATGTTTCAACCGATGCTGAATGGACTACACTTTCTACCTATCTGGGGGGAGAATGGGTAGCAGGAGGAAAAATAAAATCTACCGGAACAATGGAAGATGGCACAGGCCTTTGGAACTCACCCAATACCGGGGCAACCAATGAAACCGGATTTTCAGGCCTTCCGGCTGGTTTTCGCGACAATGTCGGAGCAACATACAATGGAAGTATTAACGGCGGCTGGTGGACTTCTTCGAAGTACAACGATTCTTTTGCCTGGCGTTGGGTAACAAGTTCCGCAGACCCTTACCTGGTCAGAGGAAACCGAACTGAAGTTAATGGCTATCCGGTTCGGTGTGTTAAAACCACATGTTCATCTGCACCGATTACACCAACCACCGGAACACATTCGCCGCTGGAAAATCTGATCGTCTGGAACTGGAGCGCCGTTGCCAATGCCACCGGATATAAATGGAGCTCTGTGAACAATTTTACTAATTCGACAGAAATGGGCACAGCCACAACATGGAGTGAAATGGGATTGAATTGCAACACACCTTATACGAGATATGTTTGGGCGTACAACGCATGCGGGAATTCAACTCCAGTCATCCTCAATGCAAGTACTTTGGCCTGTGGATCTGTTGGGGGGCCTTGTCCGGGAATACCCACGGTTATTTATAATAATCAGACCTACAACACGGTTCAAATAGGCACGCAATGCTGGTTTAAAGAAAACCTGAATGCAGGAACCAGAATAGATGGGATGCAAGAATCATCAAACAACTATTTCATAGAGAAATATTGTTATGATAACCTTGAATCAAATTGCGCCATTTATGGTGGTCTGTACCAATGGAATGAAATGATGGAATATGAACTCGCAGAGGGATCCCAGGGAATATGTCCCACAGGCTGGCATATTCCGACAGATGCACAGTGGACCACACTTGCCACTTTTCTTGGTGGAGATAATGTAGCAGGGGGAAAAATGAAGTCAACCGGAAATTTGACGGAAGGCACAGGCCTGTGGTATTACCCCAATTACGGGGCAACCAATGAGAGTGGATTTACAGCTGTTCCGGGGGGTGGTCGTGCCGATTTTGGGTCTTACTATCAATATGGTGGAATGGGCTATTGGTGGAGTTCCTCTGTGAGCCTTTATTACGGAGATTTTCCCATTATCCGGGACCTGACATATAATGATAGCTTTTTAAACAGTGTCAACTATGAAAAAAACTATGGGATCTCTGTCCGCTGCCTTAAAGACCAATGTTCCTCTGCCCCTGTTAATCCGTACAATGGACAGCATATACCCTCGCAAAACCAGATTATTTGGAACTGGAGTTCTGTTACCGATGCTGTTGGATATAAATGGAACACCGTTAACAACTATGCCACTGCAATAGACCTGGGCTCGGCTATATCCCATACCCAAACCGGACTTTCCTGCAACAATGCATACACCTGTTATGTCTGGGCCTACAACGCCTGCGGGTATTCATTCCCGATCAACATGACCCAAAGCACTTTGGCCTGTGGTCCTATGGGAGTGCCTTGTCCGGGATTACCCACCATCACCTATGGGGGCCAGGTTTATAACACTGTCCAAATCGGAACTCAATGCTGGCTGAAAGAGAACCTGAATATCGGGACAAAGATAAATGGAACACAGGATCAGACAAATAATGGTGTTATTGAGAAATATTGCATCAATAACCTTGAAACTAATTGCAACCTGTATGGTGGATTATACCAATGGAATGAGATGATGGCATACGATAATACAGCCGGGATACAGGCAATTTGCCCTCCTGACTGGCATACTTCTACCCAGGCGGAATGGACTACACTTTATACATTTATTGGAGGAGATGGAGTTGCAGGAGGAAAATTGAAATCTACCGGTACAACAGAAGCCGGCACGGGCCTCTGGCATTCCCCTAATACAGGGGCGACCAACGAAAGTAATTTTACGGCCCTTCCGGGAGGTTGGCGAAACAGCAGTGGTACGCTTACCTACCATGGTTCCGGCGGCTTCTGGTGGAGTTCTTCAATGTGCAAACCGGATAAACCCTGGTGCTACGAGTTGTATAGCTATGACGACTTTTTAAGAATTTCTTTAAATACTAAGAATATTGGGTACTCCGTACGTTGTGTAAAAAACACCTGTTCTTCCGCTCCTGTTGCACCAACATCCGGAGCAAACATGCCATTGGAAGTGCTGGTGGTGTGGAACTGGAGCGTTGTTGCCAATGCTACCGGATATAAATGGAGCACGACGAACAACTACGCCAATGCGATCGAAATCGGGACGGATACAGTTAAAATTGAACCTGGCTTGATATGCAACACCGCTTATACACGCTATGTGTGGGCTTACAACGCCTGTGGACACTCAACACCCGTGGTTTTAAATCAAACTACCATGCCTTGTGGAACCGTAGGGCCGCCATGTCCTGGAACTCCTACCGTAAATTATGGTGGCCAGGTATACAATACTGTTCAAATTGGAACACAGTGCTGGTTGAAAGAAAACCTGAATATCGGAACAAGAATAAATAGCACCCAGGAACAAACAAATAACAATATAATTGAGAAATACTGTTACGACAACCTTGAATCGAATTGCGCCGTTTATGGAGGTTTATACCAATGGAACGAGATGATGCAATATTCAATTAGCCCGGGTGTGAAAGGGATTTGCCCGTCTGGCTGGCATATTCCAACGGATGCACAATGGACTACCGTGACTACCTTTCTTGGAGGAACAAGCGTAGCCGGCTGGAAAATGAAAACTACCGGTACGATTGAAGCTGGCACAGGTTTGTGGCTTTTTCCAAATACCGGTGTGACCAACGAAAGTGGCTTTACAGCCGTTCCGGCAGGCTACCGCTACGTCGATGGTACGATCTCCACCGTAACTGGCTACGGCTACTGGTGGAGTTCATCAGAGGATAATACAAGTTTTGCCTGGCTCCGGAGCATGAGCTACAATAGCCCCGATGTAGGCAGGGTGGGCTACTACACCAAGAATTTCGGGGTATCTGTGCGTTGCTTGCGCGATTGATAACCCTCATATCTCAAATAAAAAGAGGCTGTCTCAAAATTCTGAGACAGCCTCTTATGACCGTAATGTAAATGAAAAATGGAATGGGTTATTGCACCACCAGTTTAATAGTCTGGCGTACATCCTGGCTGTTTACACGGATGAAATAAACACCCGCCTGCAGGCTGGAAATATCAAGCTGGTAATTGCCGCTGAGATAAACATTGGTTATGGTGATCATTTCTGATCCAAGGGAGTTGAAAACCCTGATATCGGCGTTTATGGCGCGAACAGGAATGATGGTCACATTCATGCTGGCAGGGTTCGGGAATATGGAGATGAGTTTTGACTGAAGATTTTCATTTATCCCCACTCCACCCGCAGCAACAGCAACGGTGAACGTGGTTGAAAATGAGCTTGCTCCGCAGGTGTTGACACTTTTTACCATGACGCTGGCCGATCCTGTAAAGGCCAGATTCCAGGTGGCTGTACCTATGGTGCCTGAACCAGTCATTGTACCTGCGGAGGCAGGGGTGACTTCCCAGGAATAGGTTGTGGCATAGGTGCCTCCGGTTGTATTATAATCGGTGGTTGGTGTTGTTCCTGAATAAACGCTGGCGGGACCAACAGGAGCACCTGGAACTGAAGGCACTGATGGATCAACCGAAACGGTGGCTGTGCCGGTCATGGTGTTGGTGCAGTTTCCGGATGATGTGCCTGCCACAACGGTATAATTGCCGGCGGTCATCTGATTGCTGAAGGTAATTGGATTGCCTGTTCCGGCGAGTACATTTGTTGTCGGCGTATTGTTCAGGTAGAGGGTATAATTGGTGTTTGTCTGCGACCCGCTTAGTCCGACAGGAACCCCTGTGCCACCTGCAGCACAATAGGCGCCGCCGCCAGTTACATTGAATGCTGCCGGCCCGGCCAATACGTTGATGGTAAGAGGTGATGACCAGATTCCTTCGCAACTGCCGTTGATCCCTTTAACCTTCACGGTGGCTGCCCCTGTGAAGGTAGTAGTCCATGCGATGTTCACAGATGTTCCATTGGGATAAAGCGCCCCTGCACCGGCAGGAACCAGTTCCCAGGAATAGGTACTGGCATTGGTGGCACCTGTTGTGGTATATGTGATGGATCCGGGGTTCATACAAAGCGATGTTTGTCCTGTTGGGGTTGCAGCCTGACCAGGCTCGGTACTGATGGTGATGTTGAGGAACGGGGTCCAGGGACTGTTGCCGCAGGCGTTGAAAGACCTGACTTTCAACTGGGCGATGCCTGTAAAAGCGTTGTCCCAGTCGATCACACAACTGGTGCCGTTGTTGGTAACCACACCGGCGGAGGCAGGGGAAAGATCCCAGGTATAACCAGTGGTATTGGGAACGGAAGTAGTGGTATAGGTTTGATTGGGTGGATTTATACATAAACCATTGATACCCTGAGGAGCTTCGGGTGCAACAGGCGCACTGTTTACACTGATGTAAGCAGATTTTGACATGGAACCAGCCTGATTTCCAGCAATGTTGAAGGCATTCAGGGAAACATCATACGTGCCGGCTGTATTGTAAACAACCACCGGATTCTGTAGGGTGGAGGTTGCCGGGGTCCCGCCTGGAAAACTCCAGTTCCAGCTTGTGGCGCCGGTTGACAGATCGGTAAAGTTGACAGTCATGGGCGAGCAGCCACTTGTAGGTGTACCTGAAAAATTGGTAGGAAGTGGCAATGCGAGCGCATTCAAAGCCTTTTTGGCACCATTGTAAATTTCCTTGCCGGCATTATCCTGAACAAAAGCCACCAATTCACAATTATCGGTCACCCACGAAGGATCTTTGGTGAAGGAGAGGTTCAGGGTAACCGTATTCCCTGATGCAAAACTGATGACAGTACCATTTTCATTGGGAACCATGGTCCTGCTCACATAGTTCAGGTTGGTTTGTCCCTGCCAGGCATAGTTGATATTTGATTCGGTAAGAACGAGATGAGCCCTGATATCCGTGGCGGTGATAGCCGCTACTTTGGTAATGGTGAGGGTAATATAGTATACATTCCCTGAGTTATACCCTGAAATGTTGACGGTTGCAGGTGACAGCACCGCATAACGCTGGTTATAAAGCGGCAGGTACTGGGGATACATGCTTACCGAGTGGTTTCCACCAACATAATTGAGTGTCCCGTCAAAAAATGCCGTAGGGTAACCGGTAATATTGTAAAATGAATTTCTTGCATTGGACCCTGTATTAGCGAAAATGTCGCCATTGTGGTTTTCAACCACGGCAACGCTGCAGCCGGCAGCAATCAGGTCATCAGCGCCCATGGCTGCACCGGGGCAGTAGGTGCACCAGGTGCCGGTTCCAATTTCAAGGATCACCATATTTCTCTGGACTGCCTGAGAGAAGACCAGCAATACGGCAAATAATGCAACAGTAGTGAGTAAGGTTTTTTTCATGTTTAGGGCTATTTGGTGGAAAATGAATGGAATAACTGCGCAAATATAATCATTATTCTGAAATAAATTTTTCTTAATTTTGCTAACCACAAAATCGTTCATCATGTATTATTCAGGACAGGAAATCGTTGAAATCGCCGTTAGAATTGAAGAAAACGGTAACGAATTTTACACAGCCGCAGCCGACATGATTCCAGGCAGCAACGACATCAAGGGTCTGTTTTACGACCTGGCTGAGAAAGAAATTCTCCACATCTCTATTTTTCAGAAACTGGCAGAGAAGTTTGATGCCGAAAGTTTTGATTTCAGTACCGAAGATGCTTCGGCTTACATCAACCACCTGGCGGAATCACATATTTTCGGGAAACCGGATTCAGGAAAAAATCTGGCCAAAACGCTTAAAACACCTAAGGAAGGGCTTGAAGTGGCATTCAAATTCGAGAATGACAGCGTGGCTTTTTATACAGAACTGCTGAAATATACGCGCAGCGACTCAAAGCGGCTGGTTGAGCAGATCATTGATGAAGAAAAGGAACACGCGGCCGAGATCAAAAAGTTTCTTTAAACCATTTCCCTGGTTATTCATCTACTCCAGGTAAACCACTCTTCCGGTTTCAATACGGTCATTTATTGTCAGGCGGTAATAGAATACACCACTTACGGGTCGGTGGCGGACCAATTCCTGACCAGGTTTGAAAGTTGTTTCATAATACCCCGGAGATTTGAATCCAGTCACCAATTCGGCTATTTGAATTCCGAAAACATCAAACACCTTTAAGGATACATTTCCTGCGGAAAAAATCCGGTAACCAATGGTAGTCTCTGCATGAAAGGGGTTGGGATAACAACGGGTCAACCTGGTTGGCGTGGTTTGGCTGCCATTTTCATCAATGCTTTCGAGGCTTGAAAATTCAACAGGCACAGTCCAGATCTGATAAATGCCTGTTGAATTATCCATCCATACCGGCCACAAACGGGTATCGGTCGAGGTGATGTCGATGTTGTCGCCCTGATACCCCTGCCCGAGCCCCCCGATGGGCTTTGGTTTAAAGTGATGATCACAGATGTCATACTCCCTGAAGGTGTCGCCACCATCAACCGACCTGGCCAGAAAAACACCCGCAGAATCGCTGGTGGTAAAGCGGTCGTCGTAGAAAATCACATTGACCGCTCCGAATTTATCCACATGCACCGTTGGGAAATACTGCGTTTTCCCATTGTTCAAAGCATCCTGGTTGACCCGGATCCCGGTTGACCATGTTTTTCCTCCATCGGCCGACCGGTGTAAAATGATGTCGGGATCGCTTCCGGCAGGTGCGAGATTTTTTTCTCCGGTTACGATATATATCCAGCCTCTGCGGGGGCCGTTTGTCACATCCACCGCCATGTTTGGCAAACCGTTTACCCTGATGTTTCCTTTATCGGGAAGTACCCCGGTGATCCCGTTCATCGGGAATGCACTTTCGGTGACGGACCAGTCGGCCCCGCCATTGACCGACGATGCAAAACCTGCCAGTATCTCCTTGAAAGGCGAGATATCTGTTACACCTGCCCAGCAAATGTACACCTGCCCGTCGGGTCCGATCGCCAGATCACCTCCGGCGCTCCGGTTAACGGGATTGTTGAGTTGCCTTGGGTTGCTCCAGGATTGTGCGTTGTTGTCGGTATAGGCAACCATCATCGGAAAGGGATAGGCAAATTTGATCCATCCGGCAAAAGTCCTGCCAAATCCGGGGGTTCCTTCGTTCACATTGGTAGCGAGGGCAGCCCGTTCCAGGTCATCGGTTGATATCACTTTTTGGGATGACCATGTTTGTCCGTTATCTGTTGAATAATGCGAATACAGTCCTACGAAAGGCGACCGCCCCAAACGGGTGAGCATGAAAGTACCGTTCTGATTGATGGTAGTACCCGGATCGCCGCCATGGAATGCCAGCGGCGATCCGGTACATGTGTCGTTTCCCCGCCAGGATGCCCCGCCATTGATGGTGGTGTAGATGCCTTCACTCACAAAAAATGGAATAAAATTCAGCGTGTTGCAGGCAACCCAAAGGATATTCTGGTCTGCCGGGTTTTTCACGATGAATACCTCGGTTTGATTGTCTGAACTGGGGTAAATCCTGTAACTGGCGCCGATTTTAAGGGGAACATCCCCTTCGCTGGTGTTTTGGGCGAAAAGACCGGTTGTGACATCAAGAAAAAGTGCAGTTAGCAGGATAAATCTTATCAGAAAACCAGATTCAGACATTGTTGTTTGTTTGTTTGATGCAATGCAAAGGAACACTTTATTATTACAACGTGAACCCCAGGTTCAGCGAAACAAAATAATCTCTCGGCGCCCCGGCTTCATAGAACCGTTTATTGGCAGAGTTGGTATTGGTAAAACCGACATATACCTCATTAAAAATATTGTTTATCCCCCCTGATGCCATCACATTAAACTTTCCGAACCTCACATCGATACCCAGCAAGCCGTTCAGCAGGTTGTAAGCCTTTGTCTTATCCGTGTTGGCATCGTCAACATACATACCGCTGATTCCCTGGTAACTTGCTTTGGCGAAAAGGTTAACATGTTTTCCAAAGGAATATGCGTAGGTAAGTGAAAGGAAAAGATTGTTTACAGGGACACTCGGAACGATATTGCCTGAAAAATCTTTGTTTGAGGTGATTAAATTTCCAAGGGAATCTATTTCAATCGTTTGCGCTTCGTAGGTAAGGTAGTCAAAGGCTGACCAGGTATACGACACTCCGAAATTCAGATTGGTGAAAAGTTCAAGCCGGGCACCCAGTTCGGCTCCTTTCCTGTTGGTCTTGGCGGCATTGCGGTAAAAAACCTCGCCGAGCACTTCGAAGGGGATGATTTCGTTGCTGATGCGTATGTTGAACAATGTTACCTCCCAGGATAATTTTTTCAGAAAAATCTTATCCCCGCGGAACATATTTCCCTTGATGCCGATCTCAAAGTTGCCTGATTCCTGCGGTTTAAGATCGGGGTTGAACAGATAAGGTGGAACGGGGCTTGCCATTTCGTTGGCAGCAGGGGCGTCGAAACTCAAACCATACGAGGTATAGAGTGCGATCATTGGCGTAAGTTTGTAGTTCAGTGCCAGTTTTGGGGTAAACGCACTGTAAGGTTTCCGGTCGGAGAGAATCGGTGTTGTTTCAGTGGACTGGGTATACAGCACATTATCGTACCGGCCGGTGAGCAAAACAAACATTTTCTCCTTCAGAATTTCAAAATTGTTTGATAGGTAAAAGCCTTTGTTTGAGATATTTTCGCTTTCAAGTTGCTGTAAATCATCTCCTTTTGCTCCATAGATGTTTTGGTAATACTCTGTCCGGGCCGGTTGTTCAAAAAGGTCACCCCCCACCGAAAACTCATTGTGGCGTGATCCGATTATTGATTTATTTACATACCGCCCGCTCACGCCAAGACCATACCGGTTGATGATGCGGTAATCACCGGCTGTACGTTCAAAGAATTTAATGGTGCCAAAAGCTGTAATTTCTATTTCGTTGTTCAGGTTGCCGCCGAAAACAGCATCATATCTTACTCCCACTCTCCCTTTGGTTGTGATCCGCTTTTCATCCCTGTCGATGGACCGCTGATCGGCCTGGTAAGGATCCTTTTCGAACTCACTTTTGGTAAGTGAACCGGGGAGTTTGATGGCCCCGTCGACAAAATATCCAAGGATTGACAATTTGGTGTGTTCCGAAGGGTTTGTTTCGAGCACCATGTTCACAATGTGCCAGTATTCAGTGTTGTGTTTACGGTAACCATCGTAATTCACATAACTGTAAGTGGTCAGAAACCGGTATTTGTCTGTCTTTATTGCTGCTTTAAACCCGTTTTTGTGCAGGCCAAAGGAACCGAACTGGTTAAACTGAACCACCGATGACCGCTCAAAGTCAAGGTCATTCATGAAATTTGCAACGCCCCCCGGAGCGTTTGTATATAAAGAGGAGGCATTTCCTTTCACGATTTCAATTCTGCCGATCGAGTTGAAATCAAGGGCTTCAAGCCGTGTTTGGCCATCCGGTTCCGATTCGGGGATGTCATCGAGCAGGATACGGATTCCCCTTACCCCTGAGTTTGAACGGCTTCCAAATCCGCGGATGGAAAACCGAACGTCATGGTCACCGTATCGCGACTGTAAAAAAAGGCCCGGCACTGCTGAAAGCATATCGTTGGAGCCTATTTTACGGTCGTATTTGAAATTGTTGAAATTGATGCGGACCACTGAATAGGGAATGTCGATGATGCGTTGCTTTACCCTGGTGGCAGAAATCACCACTTCGTTCAGGTCACGATAAATCGTGTCGGGCACTTTCACCACCGTATCGTCTAATGAAATTTTCTGTGCGGATACATTAAAAATCCAAGTGAACATTGTGATGAGGATGATGATCATCTGCAATGTCATTTTTTTCTTTTGTATAATCTCTTTCATAACTGAATGTTTGATCTGGTTGGTAATTTCTATGAAATAGCAACAATCCGCCTTCCTGTGGAAAAACGGAAATTTGACAAAACAAAATCAGCCCTTGCCCTGCTCATGCTGACCCATCGCCTGTAACACCAGAAATGCCAATTGCCTGTTGAGCCGGGTTTCTGCATGTTGCCATTTAAGTTCTCTTTTAACCAGGTATTTTTTGTAATGGAACCAGGAAAAGGTTCCTGCAAAAGGAATGGTCAAACAGAGGATGAGCAATATGGCTGTGAGTTTTTTCAACGGGTGGAAAAGGGTCAGATCAAAATATAATCAAGCCTCAAATCAGTAACAAAGATAGTCAATAGATCATTTGCAAAAATTGTATCCTGTTTCTGTATTTAATTCCAGTATGTAATATTGAGGGCACTCCGAAAAGTCGTTTATTCATCAAATCACCATTTAAAAAATGTTAAACCGCAAAGAACACAAAGAAACCGCAAAGAGCCGCAGAGATAACTCGCAGATAATTATAACTTTGCGAAACTCTGCGAAAATACTCTGCGGCCCTCTGCGGTTAAATTATTTGTTAGCAGACTTTTCGGAGTGGACTCAATATTGCAATTGAAATTCAAAATAACATAAAATGATACCCGGCTAATTCAGAATCACAGGTTCAAAAAGCCTGGTGGTGAGTGAAAAGATATCCCAAACCGAGGCGGTGTACGGGGAGATGATCCATTCAACTTTCAGGGAGGTGAGAATTTGTTGCGGAGGCGATGAAAAAAATGTGGTTATAAATGCTGAGAAATCATTAAATAATTTACTTTTGATATAAAAACCGATCGATAAACCTTAACACAAAAACCATGAAAAAATTTTTACTATTGTGGATTGCAGGATTGTTTCTGGCACAGATTTCAGTGGCACAAATTTCAGGAACCAAATCAATTCCGGGCGATTATGCCGGTGTTGCAGCGGCAATTGCAGCGATCAATGCCAGTGGTGTGGGACCAGGTGGGGTTACTTTTAATGTGAACGCCGGTTTAATTGAGACTTTTGCAACTCCCATTGCAGGGTTAATTACCGCTACCGGTACGGCAGCAAATCCGATCATTTTTCAAAAATCAGGAACCGGGTCAAACCCATTGATTACCGGGGGGCTGATTACGTCAGCATCATCAACGGACGGCATCATCGTTATTTCGGGCGGGGATTATATCACCTTTGATAAAATCGATCTCCAGGAAAACCCGGGCAACTCCGGCACCAACCTGCATGAGTGGGGATACGCGCTCGTAAAAGCCTCGGCGACAGATGGTGCACAAAACAATGTCATCAAAAATTGCACAATTACATTGAATAAGGCAAACCTGGTATCTGTTGCGATTTATGGTGGAAACCATCTGGCAACCTCCACCACTGCCCTTGCCGTTACTGCTATGTCGGGAACCAATTCGAACAATAAAATTTTCAGCAATACGATCTCGAATACCTACATTGGTATTTCAATGACCGGATTTGCCGATGCAGCTGTTCCGCCGGTTTATTTTGACCAGAATAATGAAATTGGCAAAGACGGGGGGAATGGACTCAGCAATTTCGGCGGGGCCGGATCGACCATTTACGGCATCTATGCCGGGTATCAAAACGGGCTGAAAGTTTCCAATAATACCATTTCCGGGCCTGTCACCTACACCGGTTCCGGATCATGCTATATGATCTACACCACGAATGGCAACTATTCCAACCTTGATATTTACGGTAACACGATATCCGTTCAGTTCGCAGCCACTACCGGGAGTTTTTACGCGATTTACAGCGGAATGGGCCATTCCGGCACCGGCAACACGGTAAATGTTTACAACAATACCATCACCAACTGCACCCATTCAGGTTCCACCTCCGGCTCGATGTTCCTGCTCTACCATATTGCTACCTGTTTTACGCTGAATATCTATGGCAACCAGATCACCAACAACACACTGGGATCTGCTACCGTTACTGCAACAGGCTCATTCGCCGGGATGTACACTTTTGGAGCCAGCACCATATCGGGCAGTACCGAGAATGTTTACAACAACACTATTACCGGCAACCAGCGGATCCAATCTGCAGCAGGAGCAGGAACCACCTGGTATATGTATAGTTCTGCCTCCCGCCTTACCACCAATATTTATAACAACACCATCAGCAACAACACACCAGCTGCTACCGGCATCACATACTGTATCTATAACACATCAGGACCAACCGTTAAAAATATTTATGGAAACACCATCTCAAATATCCTTAATGCGAGGGGCACATTGTATGGCATTTACCAGACAACCGGAACGGCGATCAATATTTACAAAAATAAAATTCAGAATCTGAATGCTATCAATGTGGCCAACACCGTTTACGGGGTTTATATTTCGAGTGGTACAACGGCCAATGTTTACAACAACATGATTTCGGAACTTAAAACGCCGGCATCCACCAACAATCCTGCCATCTATGGCCTGTATATCAGCACGCCAACATCATGCAATGCCTGGTATAATACCATTTATCTGAATGCCGCAAGTACGGGTGCCACATTTGGCGCTGCCGGAATCTACGGCTCCACTGCTCCATCCATTGAACTCCGGAACAATATTGTGGTGAACAATTCGACGCCAGGCGCAACCGGCCGTGTTGTTGCCTATCAAAGGTCAGCCAACAGCCTTGCTACCTTCTCAATGGCATCAAATAACAATGACTTCTGGGCCGGAACACCCGGGGCCTCCAATCTTATTTTCTATGATGCGACCAACTCGATCCAAACACTGGCGGATTATAAAACGCTGATGTCGCCAAGAGAAGCTGGTTCGGTGACAGAAAATCCACCATTTGTAAATGTAGCGACCTCCCCCTACGATCTTCATTTGCAAACCACCATTCCGACCCAATGCGAAAGCGGAGGTTCCGTGATCGCTACACCTGTAAGCATCACCGATGATTATGACGCCAATCCCCGTTTTCCGAATGCCGGTTATCCGAACAATCCGCTTTCACCAGCCACGGCACCCGATCTCGGAGCAGATGAGTTTGCCGGATTACTGCTGGATATCACTCCTCCGAATGTCGTTTTTACACCATTCCTCAATACCGCTTCCACACTGGCGCGAACGCTGACAACGACCATCACAGACGCTACCGGAGTCCCCATCTCCGGGTTAGGGTTACCGGTTCTCCGCTGGAAAATAAACAGTGGTGCATGGAACAGCGTAACAGCCACATCTGGAGGTGGCAGCCAATATTCCTTTACTTTCGGAGCCGGCGCACTGTTGAATGATGTTGTGTCGTACTATATTGTATCCCAGGATATTGTTTCACCGCCGAACGTTGGGTCCACCCCGTTGGCCGGGGCTGGTGGATTTTCCGTCAATCCCCCTGCTTGTACCACCCCGCCCACAACTCCTTATACATACACGATCGTATCGTCCTTATCAGGCGTTTATCCGGTTGGTACCGGGCAGGTTTATCCAACCATCACCGCTGCCGTGGCAGATCTTAACTTTAAAGAAGTTGTAGGTCCTGTCACGTTTGAACTTTGGGATGCAACCTATTCAACATCAGAAACATTCCCGCTGATCATCGGACCGTATGCAGGGATGAGCGCCACCAATACCGTGAAATTCAAACCCAAAGCGGGGGTTACCTCAACCGTAACCGGTTCTACCACCTCGGGAATTATTGCATTATCCGGCGTAAATTACCTCACCCTCGACGGATCGAACAGCGGCGGAACCGATAAGAATCTCACCTGGGAGAATACCAATACAGCTGCAAACACTTATGTGATTGGTGTATTTAATTACAACGGGGCCGGTGCAAGCAACTGTACCATCAAAAACTGCATGATCAAGGCCAGCAGCCAGGTGACCAACACTACCTATGCAATTATTCTGAATGCAGCCGGAGGGGGTTACAACAACATCGTTATCGACAACAACACCATTTTCAGCGCCCGCTACGGGATGCAGTTTGCCGGTGTTTCAACCGCCGTGGCCACCAACGGACAAATTACCAACAACATCATCGGATCAACCATTGATGCTACTGCCATTCAATACCGCGGAATTCTGCTGAGTTATGCAAATAACACCCTCATCAGCGGAAACGAGATCATGGGAGCACCGGCCGGTAACACGAATTTCTATCAGGCAGGAGTTTACATCATGTCCGGGGTAACCAACTCGAAGATCAGGAAAAACAGGATTCATGATTTTTATTACACGGGTACCTCCGGATATGCCAATTATGGAATTTATTATGGTGCTGAGTCCACTACTCCAACAGAGATCTCCAACAACATCATTTATGCCATCAAATCAGACGGAGACCCGGGCAATCAGAATTATAACCCGGCGGGAATTTATCTTTTTACCGGCGGGAATTGCCAGATCTATCATAATACCATCAACATGAGTGGCGCGACATTGTCGTCAACCTACCTGAGTTTCAGCTCATGCATATCGATTGCAAACGGAATACCCAACCTGGATATACAGGATAATATTCTTAAAAACTCCATGACCCCTGTTTCGGGGACAGGGAATAAGACCTATGCCATTTACAATGCCGGCGCCAATACCTCTTTTATACCCGTCAATTACAACAACTATTTTGTAGATGGGATCAATCCCAACATCGGCTACCAGGGGGGTGACCAGGCAACACTGGTTGCATGGAAAGCTGCAACCGGCCAGGATGCGAGTTCGGTGAACCTGAATCCGGCCTTTGTCTCTGCAACCGATTTTCATCCCACCAATGCCGCCATGGGGCACCTGGGGATCTATCTGCCATCAGTTACAACTGATTTTACCGGGGTTAGCCGTACCAATCCTCCCGACCAGGGCGTATATGAGTTTTCTGTTGATCCTGTTGTGACGACCATACCTGCCGCACTTGTTACAACCAACAGTGCAACCTTGAACGGCTCAACAAATCCGGGTGGGTTTACCGTAAACACCTTTTTTGATTACGGTACGACCACTGCTTATGGTTCCACCCTGGCCGGTTCTCCCTCCAGTGCAACCGGCAGCATTGTGACTACCTTCAGCGGAGCCGTTTCATCGCTCCTTCCAGGAACAACCTATCACTTCAGGGCACGGGTGGTTACCACTGGAGGACTCATCGCCTATGGCAACGACTTCACCTATACGACACTGGTGACTCCACCTTCAGTCGTTACAACTGCGGCAAACGCAATCACCGTCAATACAGCAACACTCAATGGAACAGTGAATGCCAATGGATCATCCACGTTGGCACAATTCGAATATGGGCTGACAGTCTCTTATGGTACACTTGTTACAGCCGTTCAAAGTCCGGTAACCGGAAGTTCGGTCACACCCATCAACATTGGTGTTACAGGTTTGCAGCCGAATACCCTTTACCACTTCCGGGCTGTCGGAACCAATCTGGGCGGAACTGTCAACGGAGCCGATCTTACCTTTACTACGCTGGCTGAGCCTCCGGTTGTGGTAACCAACGTGGCCACCAACATTCAACCTGCCTCTGCCCAGCTCAATGGAACTGTAACTGCGAGAAATTCAGCAACCACTGTTACATTCGAATATGGATTGACAACCTCCTATGGCAGCAACATCACAGCTACTCCCGCAACGGTAAACGGCAACACCGCAACACCAGTTTCAGCAAATATTTCCGGGCTCACTGCCAACACCACCTACCATTTTCGCTGTGTAGGAGTCAACGCTGCCGGAACAACCAATGGCGCCGACCAGTCGTTCCTCACAGGATGCCCTGTGCCTTCACCCGCGGGGAACATTACCGGTCCGGTCAATGTGTGCCAAGGCGGAACAGGTTATGTTTACACGGTACCGGTTATCCTCAATGCCTCCGCCTATAATTGGACTGTGCCAACCGGAGCCAGCATCACAGCTGGTGGAAATACCAATTCGATCACGGTAAGTTATTCGGGAACTGCTGTTTCAGGAAACATTACCGTTTATGGTTCCAGCCTTTGCGGCAGCGGCGTTTCTTCAAGCCTGGCTGTTACTGTTAATTCACTTCCTGTGCCCACCATCACAGGTCCGGCTTCTGTTTGCGTCAATGTTCCGGGAACTATTTACACGACCGAAGCAGCAATGACTGGTTATGTGTGGACTGTTTCATCCGGAGGAACGATCACGGCCGGAACCGGCACGAATGCCATAACGGTAACCTGGACGACAGCTGGCGCAAAAACGGTTACGGTCAATTATGCCACTGCCAGCGGATGTACTGCTGCGAATGCCACCTCTTATGCCGTAACTGTTAATGCCTTACCAGTTCCGACCATTACAGGCAGTGCCACTGCCTGTCAGAATTCATCGAGTGTTTATACCACACAAACGGGTATGACCGGCTATACCTGGACGGTATCAGCAGGCGGAACCATCACTTCCGGAACCGGTACCAATGCCATCACCGTGCTATGGGCAACGACGGGAGTGAAGGTTGTTACAGCGAACTACACCAACGTAACCGGTTGTACAGCCGTCACGCCCGGAACATTCAATGTATCTGTCAATGCTGCTGCAGCTCCTACCATCGCAAGCAACAATGACCCCTGTACAGGATCAACCGGTAACATGTACTATACCGAATCGGGCATGTCAAACTATGTATGGACTGTTTCGGCGGGAGGAGCCATTGTCTCAGGCCAGGGCACCAGTGCGGTCAATGTAACCTGGACAGGAGTCGGAGCCCAGACAGTCACAGTGAACTACAGCAATTCAGCCGGTTGCCCGGCCGCATCTCCTGCGGTTTACAACCTTTTTGTCAATCCGATGCCCTCCGCCGCCGGAGCCATCACCGGAACCAGTTCACTCTGTGCAGGTACAAACGGGGTGGCCTATTCGTGCGGTTCCATTATGAATGCCACTTCCTATACCTGGACATTGCCGGCAGGAGCTGTTATAGCAACCGGAGCAGGAACAACCAACATCACCGTAAACTTCGGATCAGCCGCCATCTCAGGAAATATTACAGTTTCCGGAACCAATTCCTGCGGAAACGGAACTTCTTCACCGGCTTTTGCCGTTACGGTTAGTCCGTTGCCAGCCCCGGCCGGCACCATCACGGGTTCTGCTTCTGTTTGTGCCGGATCAACGGGTGTTGCCTATTCAGTGCCTGCCATTTCCAATGCAACAAGTTATGTATGGACAGTTCCTGCCGGGGCCACCATCACTTCGGGCGCAACGACACGAAACATCGTTGTTTCCTTCGGACCCACCGCCGGAAGCGGCTCAATCACCGTGAAGGGAACCAATTCCTGCGGCAGTGGCACAGTATCACCAAGCCTGAATGTAACCATCAATGCCATTCCTGCCACTCCGGTGATTACTGCAACAGGCTCCCTGTTAACCAGCAGCGCATCAACCGGAAACCAGTGGTATTTTGAAGGTACGGCGATCGTTGGCGCTACAGGCCAAACCTACACGGTAACCAACAACACCGGTTTTTACTGGTGTGTGGTGACCATGAACGGATGTTCCTCCCCGATCTCCAACAAAGTCTGGATGGTCGTTACAGGAGTTGGTGAGCTTTCGGCCAGCCAGATCAATGTATATCCTGTTCCAAATGACGGACGATTTACAGTTTCAATCACTGCCCCATCATCAGAGACCTTTTCGATCCGGGTTTTTGACCAGGTTGGACGAAAGATTTTCGAAATCAGCGACCTGCAGGTGAACGGTGCTATTGAAAAGCAGATCGATCTGAGACCGGTGTCCGGTGGTGTATATTCTGTTGTGATCATGAACCGCGAAGGGAAAGTGGTGAAGAAGGTTCTGGTCAACTAACCATCCGGTTCGTTCACCAAAAGCAGAGGCTGTCTCACTGATTTGGGGCAGCCTCTTTTGAATCGAGCGATTCAACCAATTCGGCCATTAACGCGAGCAGTTTTTTTGATTTTGCTTTACCTAAACGGTTTTCAAATTCCGTTGCCAGCAATTTGTTTAGTTCCCAAACTTTCATCAGGGTTTCTGCGCCTTGGTCTGTAAGGGAGATAATATTGCAACGGCTGTCATGCTCGTTGGTATCAATCACAATGAGTTCATACTTCAGCATTTCCTGCACAAGCTTGCTCATTGCCTGTTTTGACACCTTGGCACGCCGGGCCATTTCACTGTTGGATACACCATCCATCCCTATGGTAAACAAAAGATGCAAATGACTCGGACCCAGCGGATGTGATCCGGCTTTGGGCCACAGGTTATCGTTCCAGGTGACCATGAACCGGTATAAAAAATAAATCTGACGGCCAAAGCTCTCCTCTTTGGAAAATTTATTGGCCAGTAATTTCTTTTTAATTGATTTTGAAAGCATTGCAATTTCGATTAAAATATTAGTCAACTTAATTGTCGATAATTCGTCAACTTGGTTTACTTTTGCAAAAATATAAAAAACAAATCACATGGACACAGAATCCAAAAAGCAACGAACATCTGGCAAAAAAATAATACCCCGGATCATCATCGGGGTGGTGGTATTATTTGCTTTGATCTTTCTTGCAAAAGAAGTTTGGTATGCCTTCCATCATGAAGAGACCGACAATGCCCAGGTTGAAATGCGAATGGTGCCGATCCTTTCCAGGGTATCCGGTTTTGTTGATAAGCTCTACGTTGATGACTATGCCGATATTACCAAAGGTCAGTTGCTGATGGTGGTTGATTCAACGGAACTTGATCTTCAACTGCAGGAGATGCAGGCAGACTTTAACCAGTCACTATCCGACATTGAAAACGCGAAGGCCTCACTAACCAACTCGGAGGCATCACTTACCTATTCCAAAGGGAACCTTGAAGTAATCCGGCTGCGGCAAACCAAAGCTGCAAATGACCTGAGGCGGGATAAAAGCCTGTTTGATGGCAATGCCATTACCAGGCGACAGATGGATGATACCCAATCGAATTTCGAAATTGGTGCAAAGCAACTTGAAGCCAGCCAGTTGGATGTTCGGGTTGCAGAAACCCGTATGGAGGTTCTCCGTTCGCTGGTAAGCAAAGCACAATCACAGGCAGAGATCAAAAAAGCACGCATCGATCAGCAGAAGCTGAAATTGAGCTATTGTCGCATTTATGCCATTTTCGACGGGAAACTTGGAAAAAGAAATATTGACGTTGGACAATTCATTCAATCGGGCACACCGCTTTTTACCATTGTAAACAGTCAGAGCCGATGGGTGGTTGCCAACTTCAAGGAAAGCCAGGTGAAAAACATCCACCTGGGAGAGATCGTGACCATCAAAATAGATGGCTATCCTAAAATCCATGTAGAGGGAAAAGTAGTTTCCGTGTCTGAAGCGACCGGTGCCAAGTTTTCGCTTCTTCCACCCGACAATGCCACCGGAAATTTTATAAAAGTCACCCAGCGGATCCCTGTCCGTATTGAAATTATCGATATGGAAAAATACAAAGATATCCTGCGTGCCGGGATGAGTGTAACGGTCTCGGTTCCAATTTAACCACGGCAATGTCTTCTATCAGTAAAATAGCCAGGATCATCATTGCCCTTACGACGATTTCAGCAGCCATCATGGAGTTGATCGACACCTCCATTGTGAATGTTGCACTGAGCCAGATGGCCGGAAATCTGGGGGCCTCCATCGAAGATATCGCCTGGGTGATCACCTCGTATGCCATCGCCAATGTAATCATTATTCCAATGACAGGTTTTCTGGCAGCTTATTTCGGCCGACGACGGTATTACATGGCCTCCATTGCGATTTTCACCATCGCTTCAGTTTTTTGCGGGATGTCAACCTCCTTATGGCAGATCGTTTTATGGAGATTTGTACAGGGGCTTGGCGGCGGTGGATTGCTTTCAACCTCGCAATCCATCCTTTTCGAAACCTTTTCAGGCAAACAGCGGGGCCTTGCTTCGGCCTTGTTCGGCATGGGTATCGTACTGGGGCCAACGCTCGGACCAACGGTTGGGGGCATCATCATCGACAGTTATTCATGGCCACTGATTTTTTATATCAATGTCCCATTTGGAATCGTGGCCAGTTTTCTTACATATCGGTTTATCCCAAACAGTTTCGACATAAAGGTAAAACCAAAGATCGACTGGTCAGGTATTTTCCTGCTGACCATCGGGATCGGCTCCCTGCAGTATGTGCTTGAAAGAGGAGAGGCCGATGACTGGTTTGATTCCAGACTGATTATCTGGCTTACCCTGGTTGCTGTGGTCGGGCTTATAACCTTTATCTGGTGGGAATTGAGGCAAAAGCAGCCTGTGGTGAATCTCCGGATATTAAAAGACTGGAATCTTGCCCTGACAACCCTTCTCACCTTTATTGTCGGGTTTATCCTTTTCACCTCGGTTTTTATTTTCCCGCTGATGTTGCAACGGGTACTTGGATATACCGCCTATGAAACAGGGTTGACCTTATTGCCGGCGTCTGTTTTATCACTGTTTATTATGCCTTTTATCGGAAAGAGCCTGCAGGCAGGCACCCCTCCAAAAGTTTTTGTAGCCATCGGATTCATCACCCTCATGGGATTCGGGATCCTGATGTCGAGGGCCGATCTGAATGTTACCTCCGGTTTCTTCGCTTTACCCCTGATGGTCAGAGGCGCCGGGCTTGCCTGCCTGTTTGTCCCCCTGAATGCCATGGCTGTACAGGGCCTCCAGCCAAGAGACATTCCCCAGGGAGTTGCCCTCAATAACATGATGCGGCAACTTGGCGGATCATTCGGAATTGCCATTATCAACAACTACATTGCCCATCGCGTAGCAGTTCACCGCACCGACCTTATCAGCAATATTTATAACGGCGGATACCAGTTTACCGAACGGTTCAATCAGATTTACCAGGGCCTGCAATCAAAACTTCCTGTGGCAGCTAACCTTCAGCAACAAACCTACCGGGTGATTGAAATTTCCATTATGAAGCAAACCTACATGCTGAGTTACCTGGATGCATTTCTCTATGCCACACTTTTTATTCTCATTGCGTTTCCTTTGATTTTATTTACCCGCAACCGGCGGATCACCGGGGAACAGATTCAAAAGGCGGGAGAAGCACATTGAACAGTTACAGTTGACTAAAGTCAACTGCAATAAATAGGGTATGAAAAAATGTTCGCAAATATCTATTGCAGTCAGCTTTAGCTGACTGTAACAAGGGACAGGTTATTTAAACCGGGGCTTCAGCCCCATTAGAATCGTAATCGTATGAGAGTTCTGTTTTTTATCATCACCATGTTTCTTTGCAGTGGCATGTTGCCAGCTCAGGAAATCACTGTTCCAAATTCATTGAAGCAACTTGTTGAACAGTCGTTTCAGAAATATCCGCGGATGGCGGAAATGAGCGAGATGGTGAGGATGAGTGAAGTGAAGGTCAGCCTTGGCAAAGCCGGTTATCTGCCGGTTGCCGGGGGTGATCTTTCCTATCGGCATCAATACCCGACGCCTGTTATCCCGTTTCCGACCGGCCAGGGCCTGGTTCAGGAAGTAGCGATCCAGCCGGCTGAGAATTACAATGCCTCTGTAAGCCTTTCCCAGCCTCTGGTTGATTTACGAACTCCTGTCAATGTGAACAAAGCGAAAAGTGATCTGGAAACCTCCAGGGACAATTTTGAAAGTTTTAAAATTCAGCTTTCTTACCAGATAGCCCAGGTGTATTATTCCATTATATTTCTTAACAAAAGTATGGTCGTTCAGCAGGAACAGATCAGTTTATTGCAGTCAACCCTGAACCAGATTGGTGTGAAAGTTAAAAACGGCGATGCACTCATGTATGATCTTGTTTCAACCCAGGTTAAATATACCAATGCCGGGAATTTCTATACTGATCTGCTGACCCAGCGCAACAAACAGTACAACCTGCTGGGCATGCTCACCGGTAATAGCGGTCAGGCATACCTGAACGATACCGTTGTGGATCAATCTACCTTTCAAATCGCAACCGATTCCATCTTCAGCCTTGCTTTTCAAAAAAATCCGGAGCTCAGGGTTGCCGGTGATAAAATCAAATCGGCCGGTTGGGACATTGAGGCAGCCAACCGGAATCGTTTGCCAACCATGAATCTCCTGGCCGGTGTGGGTTTTAAAAACGGATTCATGCCTTCGATTGATGCATTTACTTTTAATTATTTCATAGGAGCCGGTGTGTATGTTCCGATCCTTTCGTCGTCACGTCCCGGATTGCAGAAAAAGATGGCGACCATTAACCTCAAAGCCACGGAACAGGCCATGGAAACGCAGAAAGTAAACCTGAACAAGGATTTATTGAATTCGCTCGAAGATATTCAAAAGAACCGGAAAAAACTGGCCAGCGCCGACACCCTGATCAAACAGGCCCAGCTTGCCCAGGATCTTGCTACCGATCGATATAAGTACGGGGTCATCACCAACCTGGATCTGCTTACCTCTCTGACGAATTACAAAGATGCCCAGCTTAGCCGTCTTCAGTTTGAATATAACCTGCTATTATCAAGGATGGAATTATGCCGGCTGGCAGGGATCAGGTGGTGGTAGCCGGTAAGACGATCCTCTTTTTAAAATCCTTTTTAAAGGCTTTTACACAGCCATCCCATTCCTTTAACATCCGGCTCCCGTCTCCGGCCAGTCTTTCCAGCCGGTCTTTGGTAATATGCCGCACCAGCATGTCTTTCATCACCTCATTGCGCTGGTTCTTCCAGATTCGTAAGGCATCAATCATCGGGATACCGAAATGTTCTGTCAGCAGCATTTGGTTGGAAGTCAGTCGCAAATGTTTGATACGCTTGATGTTTTGATCAAATGTGTTAGACAATCCCGGTTTTTGAGGTTCAACTTTTTCAAGAATTTTTTTTAAGCGTTTTTCCAGGATGGCTGAGATGATCCACGAAGCTTCCAGATAAAATTCATTTTTCATGGCCAGTTCTGCTTTGACCAACATTTTTTTACCTCCTTTGATGGTAGTTTTGCCCGATTTACTGTTTTTTTTCATGCCTGGAAATGTTTAAGCGGTGATTTTTTGAATCATGTTGTAAATTTACCGATTCTTTTAATTCAATCACCAATTGAAAGCAAATTGCCGGATAGGATTGCTTGTCGTTTTATCCCTCCTCTGCAAGACAGGCATTGCACAACTTAAAATCATTTCGGGAGATAGTCTTGTGTTGTTCGAAAACGCCTTAAAGGAAATCGATCATAAAACTAATTTTACGATGATTCCCGGTCCGGTGTATAATTCAACGAAGAGGCTTGGATTTGCTATCATTCCCATGTTGGTATATAATGTGGATAAAGCTGACAGGGTTTCCCCGCCATCTTCTTCGGAGGCATTGTTTTTTTTCGATCTGTATGGAAGCTGGATAGTTGGGGCAAAGCAGAACGTATACTGGAACCGCAACAAATGGCGGGCGATCTTTACCATCGGGTATGGCAACCTGAAGTCAAAATTTTTCGGGGTCCGTAATGACTCAATGATCATCAGCAGCAATTCAGAAAATTATGTCTGGATGTCGGACCAGGTGTTTTTCATTTCAACCTCCTGCTACCGGAAAATTGTTGGCGGGCTTTACGCAGGGCTTGAATATGCTTATGGTAACGTTACTCAGAAAGGCAAAGATTCAACAGCGACTGAGAAAATGCACAAAGACAGCGTACTTGTGGGCAATGAAACACAAAGTATGTTATCCCCGACGCTGGTATGGGATACACGCAATAATATTTTTTGGACAACAAAAGGATTTTATGCCTCACTTAATTTCAGAAATTTCAACAGGGCACTTTTCAGCTCCCGTGATTTTATTATCATTTCGGGCTTTATGAACGGTTATCATAGTTTATCAAAGAAAAACGAGCGGCTCACCCTGGCCTGGCGGTTCTATTTCCAGGGTTCGTGGGGTGATGTACCATACAACCAGCTTTCAAATTATGGGAAGGGTGATGGTTTCCGAGGATATACCAGCGGGAAATATGTAAACAGGTCGAAGGTTAACTTACAGGTCGAATTACGTTATGATATCTGGAAATTTCTTGCCATATCCGGTTTTATGGGGGCAGGGAAGGTGTTCGGGAATATTACCCAATTCGGGCAATCAGTCTGGCTTCCGTCAGGTGGTGTCGGTGTTTATGTAAATGTAATTCCCTCCAGAAACCTGAGGGCCTTCATTAATTTTGCCATAGCCCGTCAGGATTACGGCGTTTACGTAGGATTGGGGCAGACCTTCTGACCCGGGACTTGTCGTTCGTTACGGTTATCTTCCCATGACAACCTTAAAGGAAACGGGGCTCCCGTTTTCCGTCTTGACTTGAATGACATACACCCCTGGCTGTAAATCGTTTCCGGCATCATGGGTTCCGTTCCAGGCAACATGGTGCGACCCTGCAAACACTTTGGAATTATAGAGTGTTTTCACCGGGTTACCGGTCATGTCGAAAATCCGGATGACCAATGCTGTTTCTTTTAAAACCGTAAAATCGATGTGAAGCTTATCCATAAATGGGTTCGGCCCCATTTTAATCATCGTGAGGCCGTTTTCCACGTTTCGCTCAGTTATGCCGATCACCACATTGGTTTGGACGACATTCGAAGGCACGGATTCATGACCGGCCCGGTCGACCGTGGTGACGTAAAACTTATAAAGCCCGTTGGAGGGAACCGTGAGAAAATACTGCACCCCTACGGTACTGTCGAGTTTTGGGAATGTTGTTCCGCCATCATTGGACCAGTAAATGTTGAAATGGTCGAAATCGGTGATGCTGGGCTGGTTCCATTGCAGCATGATGTTCTGGGCCACCGGGTTGACCAGTGTAAGATTCTGGGGTGGTGGTGGAATTTCGTCAACCGCGCCGAAAGTGATCACACCGTATCCCTCGGCAGTAAAAATATTCTGGTTGAGGCATGGCCACCAGCCGTCGTAATTGGTCGGGTCATCGAGTGCAAAGATGAAAATTCCGCTCTGGTCCTGACTGTTGAAACCAATTTGCCAGTTTGAAGCCGTGCCGAGCGGGATGACAAATTCGTAGACAACATGGCCGGTTGCCGCAGATACCTTGATTTGCGGGTTGGGCAGGAAAAAAGTTGAACCCACCCCTCCGGTGTTATAAATCGGTCGGAACTTGATCACATCACCCGAAGCATAATGCGCCGCCCAGTAATTGCCTTCCGTACTGTCGCCCGGGGCAGGATAGAGGCCATCGTTGTTGTCGTCGACATAGAGTGCAATTTCATCATGGTCCTCAAGTATATTGTCGAAGGTGTTATCAACCGCAACGTAAAGCGAATTCTTTGCCGGATTCACCTTGAACCATGCCATTACGCTGCCGATGGGCCTGGTTATGTTGTCGCGTCGCCCGAGGAAATTGGAGATATCAACTTCAAATGCATCGCTCCACTCACCTGGAGTGATCACCCCGTCGATGGTTGGGGTTGAACCTACCCAGGCACTGATCTCATCAGTGATGAAACCGGTGGAAATCCAGCCTTCGGCATCGTTTGAATAGGGGGTTTGCAGGTTTCCGGGCAGTTGAGCGGTAACAGCATAATAATAATGAATGAGCGGAAGGGCTGTGTTGTCTGTGTAGGTCATCTGCCCCGGTCCGACTGTCCCCAGCGGAGTTGCCGGGTAATAATCAAAGGCATACTGCTTCCTGTAAATATTATATCCGGTGATACCTGCAGTGGATGATGGCTGCCACTGAAGATCAACCTGAAGTCCGGCACCCTGGGTTGCTGTTAGAAAACCAGGAGCACTCCCGGTTGGATGCATGATGACATTCAGCGTGGTAACCTGGCCGTCGGTAATTTGCACGGGGGTTATCTCCTGTGTGTAGTATCCAACAGCAGAATAACTCACGGTATAGATACCCTGAGGAATATATTTGAGCACATATTCGGCAGAATCATTGGAAAAAGTAAAATAACTGTTCATTCCGATGATTTGAACTTTCACCCCTGACAGTTGAGTTACCGCAGCTGATTCTGTCAGGCCTTTCAGGGTTCCTCCGCCAGGGTCGGAATTGATATTGAAGAGTTTTCCTCCATTGCCAAAAGCCCGCGCATGAATTGCTTTTCCTCCGGCCACGCACATTTTTCCATCGGCAGAAAGGTCGAGACAGAAATTAGACCCCGGTGAGTTAACGGTGAGGTAAGGTACGTTGCTCTGTTTGCGGAACAGTAAAATGTCGGGGGTGGAGTTGTTCAAAGGTCCCCAGCCCGCGGCAGCGATGATTGATCCGTCGGAACTGAGATCCACGCATTGCACCATGTCGCCCATGCTGGGATAGATCCACAGTGGCACCGGCGAGTAATTGTTGAAAACATAGAGTTCCCCGTCATTTCCACCGGTTGCGGGAAACATCAGCGTTCCGATCGCAATGGTGGTGCCATCGCCGGAAATACCCATTCCTGCGACCCATGAATTGGCACCGTTAACAGTGTAATTCCATTTTTCGGTGTAGGTTGCTGCAGATTCATTGTATTCCAATAAAAAAACATGTCCGCTGAAATCGCCGCTGACAATATAATTCCCGTCATCCGAAATGGCCGGGGGGTACTGGTCTGCAAAGGCAGTCTGAAAGATTACTGCGCCTGTGGCGGGATTCAGCACAAACAATTTGTTATTTCCACCGCCATATTCACCGAGCAGCAAGCGGTTCCCGCTTTTACTCAGCACCAGGGCTGTGTAGTTGCCCGCAAAGGATTTAACCCATACAGGAATACTCTGACCAAATTGGAAGCAATAAACAAATGTAGAATCCTGCGTTACCGGGTTGGCTGCTGCAACAAAAACCCGCCAGCCGTCATTCCGGATCTGAATGCCTCTTACGTTTTGTGAAATTGTGGTTGTCCATTGCGCCACGGCTGAGGCCGGTATGTATATCTCCACCTGGTCATTGACCCCGCTGGCGATGTAGTTGCCATCTTCGGTCATATCGATCACCTCATCCCAGGCATTGATGGTATAGGGAACTTCCCAGTCGGGAATGTTGGTCGTGCTGTAGAGCGAAAGGCGCTGGTTGTTCAATCCCCATCCGGCGGCCGTTTTCTGGCTTTGTGATGAAACTTTCGCGTAGTTGTCGATCGCGGCAGCATCGGTTGCCTGCCAGTTGAGGGTGGAAGAGGGTGACTTCATCTCCACCATCCCGGGTGCCGGGTTCATTCCTGGCTGATTTTCAATTGCATATCCTGTTTTGGGAACTGTAATGATTCGCTGTTCCTGAAAATTATGTTGCTGTGTATAGGCTGATTGGGCTATCATCAGGATAAGGATGATAAAAAAGAGATGGGTTTTCATGTTTTGCAGGTTAGATGAAATCAAAGGTAGAAAAAATGATTCATCCGGGTAACTTTAATATCTTTGTATGAGTGGCCTCAGATTTGGAATTTGAGATTTGAGTCCACTCCGAAAAGTCGTTTATTCATCAAATCACCATTTAAAAAATTGTTAAACCGCAAAGAACACAAAGAAGCCGCAAAGAGCCGCAGAGATAACTCACAGATAACTATAACTTTGCGGTCCTTTGCGAAAAAGC
>CAIQUS010000234.1 GCA_903875045.1 uncultured Bacteroidales bacterium | reverse complement strand
CCTTCATCCTGGGTGATCGGGCTGATCGCCGGCGTTCCACCCATCACATTGAAGGTGATGGTGCTCTGCGGGTTCGGGATGGGTGTCCATTGCGCCACGCAGGTCATGTCGTCAACCGGCATGGTCGCCGGCACTGCAGGTACCCAGCCTGCGAAGGTAAATCCTGTTTTGGTCGGGTTGGCCGGTGCTGTAACCGGGGTCCCTTCATCCTGGGTGATCGGGCTGATCGCCGGCGTTCCACCCATCACATTGAAGGTGATGGTGCTCTGCGGGTTCGGGATGGGTGTCCATTGCGCCACGCAGGTCATGTCGTCAACCGGCATGGTCGCCGGAACTGCCGGTACCCAGCCTGCGAAGGTAAAGCCTGCTTTGGTCGGGTCTGTTGGTGCTGTTACCGGTGTGCCTTCTGCTTGTGTGATGGGCGCTATCACGCTGCCGCCGGCCGTATTGAAAGTAATCGTTGATGTCGGCAGCCACCTGGCATACAACGTTACTGCACTGGCCGGCATGCTGAAAGTTGCGCCTGCCGCGTAAGTCGTTCCCCCGCCACCGGCCTGGGTGTTCCAGCCGCTGAAGATGGAACCGGTTTTGGAAAGTACGGTGGGTGTTCCGACATTACCCAAAACGGTGACGGTAGCCCCCGCTGCATAAGGGCTGCCGCCATCCACCGGTACATTGCCGGTGCCCGTGTTGGCATTATAGGTCACTTCAAAAGTGGGTGAATTATAAGGGCAGCCCGCGTTTTTTTGCCATTGGGCAAGGTAGGTTGTATTTGCCGTGGCAGGCCCTATTGTCGGGCTCCACCCCTGAAAAGTATGATAACTTTTGGAGACCGTTGGAGGTGTTGGTGTCACGCCGGAAGTTACCGTTTGAACAGTGCCTCCCGTGCCACCATTGGCATTGAAGGTGATCTGGTAGGAGGTATAGGCGTGTAACAAAGCGCCCATTACCTGAGGCGAGGTTCGCGGGGTGCCGTAGTAACAGGTAGTGATGCCGGTGCCATTCATTCCCGTTAGCGTGGCCGAGGGGATATAATCGGCCGAAGCAGTGCCTCCGGCATTGGCAAACAGCGGGTCGATGCTGATGCTGTTGGCATCCTGACCGCAGATTGTCTGCCAATCGGACAATGTAGGACAATCAACAATTGGCTGACCGGGTATCGGATTGGGATAGCAGCCTACATTACCCCCGGTGCCAGTGACCCGATAGTTGTTATAGTTTAATGTATTGGACGTAAGGGCTGCCCCCGTTCCTGTATTGCTCCAATCATCAGTGAAATAAATCGCATAATGTTTTCCTGTTCCTCCGGTGCGGCTGCGGGCATTCACAACAAGGTTGTTTTGAATATTTCGCGCCAGTTGCATACTAGCATTTCCGTACCCTGCAAAATAGAGACCCATGGTATTGGCATCCCCAATGGGTGTCCCGCCAATATAAACCGTGTTGAACCAGAAATTATTCGTTTTAGTTTTTACTCCCTCTTCCATGATTCCATAGATTTTACAATTTTCATTTACTCCATTGCCAAGGGTGATAATGTTATTGTAAAAATTTCGGACATATTGCAAACCTTCACCGCCATAGTTTTCAATTGAAATTCCATTAAGGGAGGCATTGGGCGAATTGCTGTTTAAATGAAGGGAATGAATGATGTTGCCATATACTTTGGATGTCGTAGCGTCAAAACCTTGGTTATTGGCTTGCGAGAAGTGAATTCCGGTAACATTCACAGCTACATTTCCGGTATTGGTGCTTTCCAGATTATAAATTTGATTGTTACAAATTTCGTGATTCCTGGTAAAGCCACCGGCATTATGTGCTATACCGGCAAGAGCAATGTAATAATAACCATTAGCTGTATTTTCACAAGCGCTCTTTAAATTATAAATTTTATTATTACTGATGGTAAAATCTCCTCTTTCCGATGTTTCTATACCCGAATTATGATCTGTAGCAGTAAGGAGTGTGGTTTGTGTATTGGTAAGGTTGGCTATCACATTATTGGTGATGATTTGCTGATGATATACCGCCGCAAGGCCTGATATCCCAATCATTACGTTGCCACGGGTTGTGATGCTGTTTGGCGTGGTCAGGCTCCCGATAATGTTGTTGCGAACAACCCTGATGTAGTAAGGGCTGGCTAAGCCATCGCCTGATGAAGAGATACCATAAAAACTCACACCACTTGTTGCCGTCTCACAGGTACATGTAAAACCGCCGATGATATTTCCGGAGATAAAAGTTGTATCACTTGCCTCTGGCTTACTAAACTGAATTGCTGTAACAGAATGCCCCAAATTCCATCCGCCTATAATATTTATTTTTATGGCATCGGTAGCGGTAGCTGAGCCGATTACATTATCGATAACATCTACGAAACCTCCAAACCTGTTATAAAAAGGGTTGACAAGAGAGCTGGAAGAAGCAGAAGTTTTCTGGATATCGATTTTTGTAATCAGGTTATTCCTGAATGCACTGCGTGCGGAAGAACCAGCTTCAGATATTTGGCAAGCCTCGTATCTGACTGCAGTTATGCCGGCGCCATGCGTAAGGGTAAAATAGCCACCACCACATTCCGGTGCCGTTCCGCCAAAGTAATTACCCCTGACGATTCCTCCTGTAGCTTTGTTTAAACTTAAGGTTGTCATACTCGCACTGGTCCCTGAACAAACCAAGGGTGTGGTTTCGAAAAAACTGTTGCACTGGATCAGGACGTCGTTAAAATTTGTACCTCCTGTTATAGCACCGGAAAAGCTGGTTGCACGATGATGATCAAAAAAATGATTCTCCAGAATTTCTGTATGGTCACTGGAGGGAGCTGCTGCTGTTAATAAAATGATGCAATAACCTGGCCGGTTTCCATTTGCATTGGTAAATTTGTTGAACCTGATTTTGTTGTTGTCGTTTCCGTTGCCCGAAGCTGAATTACCAATCCAAACCAGGTAATTTGAACCTTTTACAATACAAAAGTCCAGCATGTTGTTTTCGGCAGAATTCATCATATGCAAACACTGTGCATTGGTGCCCGTATTGTTGTTCTGGATGGTGAGGTAGGCTGTATTGCCAGTCATGTTTACCCTCCCGTCGAAGGTTACATTGTCGGCCCCGTCCAAAGTAATCAGGTTAGCATCCAGGTCTCCGCCAACCATAACGCCGGTTGCGGTCGGATAGATGATAACCGAGAGGTAACTCGCGCTGCCGGTACCGCTTCCGTTCAGCGAAGCTGTGGCAGTTTCGGTGGTACTTGCCGTAATGGAAATGGAGATGGCGCCCTGGTGGGTGCCGTCGTTAATCTTATCGAAAGCCTCTTTGAGGGTGGGATAGATGGTTGTTGCAGTACCACTGGTCGCGTTAACAATGACCGGGCCAGGCGTTGTATTTGACTGCCACTGCGCCACGCAGGTCATGTTGTCAACGGGCATGGTGGCCGGTACGTCCGGTATCCAGCCGGCGAAGGTAAAGCCTGCTTTGGTCGGGAAGGCCGGTGCTGTGACCGGGGTGCCTTCGTCCTGGGTGATCGGGCTGATCGCCGGGGTGCCGCCGGCAACATCGAAGTTGATGGTGCTTTGCGGGTTCACGATTGGTGTCCACTGCGCCACGCAGGTCATGTCGTCAACGGGCATGGTGGCAGGTACAGCCGGAATCCAGCCGGCGAAGGTAAAACCTGCTTTGGTTGGGCTGGCCGGTGCAGTGACTGGTGTGCCTTCATCCTGGGTGATAGGGGCAATTGTTGGAGTTCCACCCATAACATTGAAGGTGATGGTGCTTTGCGGATTTATCGGTGTCCACTGCGCTACCACGCTTAAGTCGTTTACGGGCATCGTTGCCGGCAGTGCCGGTGACCAGCCGACGAAGGTAAAGCCTGCTTTGGTCGGGCTGGCCGGTGCGGTAACCGCTGTGCCTTCGGCCTGGGTGATCGGGCTTATTGCGGGCGTACCGCCGGCAACATCGAAGGTGATTGTAGAGCTCGGCAGCCAGATGGCATAAAGGGTTACGGCACTTGTTGGCATGGTAAAGGTGCCCCCTGCCTGATAGGTGTCGCCCGATCCATTGGCCTGGGTGTTCCATCCGCCAAAGATGTAACCAGCCTTTGTTAAAGGATCTGGGGTTCCAATATTTCCCAGCACCGTTACTGTTGACCCTGACATATGAGGATTGGCGCCATCAACCGGCACATTGCCGGCTCCGCCATTGGCATCGTATGTGACTGCATTCGTTACACATGACTCGAAAAATGTGATACGATGTAAACTATTATCACTGACCAGCAACAGATTGTTCTGATTATCATAACACACACCCATGGAAAAGTTTAAATAACCAGGGCTTGGAGGGTAAATGTCTCTGGAAGTAAAAGATGTTGAACCAATTACCACATCGGCATTGGCTCCATTGGCTTTGGTAAGGGCATCGTTAAATCCAAGAACTCTTCCATAATCACTACCTCCATCCGTTACAAACAATCTGCCATGAGCATCAGTGCCAATAGCTTGTGAATAATTAAATTTATTCTGCGTATAACCTGTGGTGTTACTATAGAAGGTGGTTTGACCCAGAACGCCATCGGCATTTGCCGCATTTGGTTTTCCTGCGGCATTGTCAAAACGCAATACACGTATGTTGTTCGCATCTAAAACAAACAAGCTGTTCCCAATAAAGGCAAGCGCCAGGGGATAATGGAACTGGTTTTCCATGGTACCCGCCGCACCTGTACCCAAAAAACCATCGGCTGTTGCACCGGTATGGAGATTATCGGCATTAAAACGTAAAACACGGTGGTATTCAGTAGACGCGATCCATAAATTGCCAGCCGGATCAAAAGCTATTCCTTCCGGATAGCGCAGATGGTCAAGGTCGGTGGCAGTACTCATCTGCGATTGTGTTGTGAAATCACTGTGTCCGATTACCACATCGGCGTTGGGTTGATTGGTGGTCTGGCTGTAGGCTGCATTGAATTTCAACACCCTGTTGTTATACATATCTACCACCCATAAATTACCGCTTGCATCTACTGCAATAGATCTCGGAGCATTAAATGTATTTCTCGTACAGCTTCCAGGGTTGGCAGTAGTAAAATCAGGTTGTCCAAAGACCAATTCTGCCACCGGATAATCCTGCGTAACAGGATAGGCAAAACGTAAAACTCTATTATTTCCGTCGCCATTTAGCCACCGTTCAGCAACATACATCTTACCATGTACCGTATCAATAACGACAACATTTGGTGTCCATAGCTTCTGGTTTGTCGTTCCATGCATAGTAGTAGCAAAGTCGGGTTGCCCTACCACCCTGAAAGCCATGGGGCCGTTTGTTAAACAAGGAACAAAAGTGCCCGTGGTAACCTGTATGGTGTTGCTGTTCTGGCTTGTTCCCGACGGATTGGCAGCCCTAACCCGGTAGAAATAGTCAGTGCCTGCCGCTAAACCAGTTATCGTTAAATAGTTTGCGTTGCTGACAACAAGGTTTTGAAAACCACTCACAAAAGAGGTAAAAGTACTGTTGGTGGCAACATCGAGATAGTATTTATTTGCATTTGCGGATAAAGCCCACTTAGCGACAAAATAGTTTCTGGAAACTGCCGTTGCCGCAAGGGCTGTTGTGGCTTCCGGTGCATTAATGGGAAAAAGTGTAACACGGCAGTTGTATCTTTCACTGACAAGTAACACTTTGCTCTTTTCATCGAAAAACAACCCGCTCGGATAACCCATCGCGGCCTGTAAGGGGGGAGCTCCCCCTCCTGTAAAATTAATTTGTCCCAGCTCCACATCGGCATTGCTGCCATTACCCTTTGCGATGACGTGGTGAAAAATCATGGTTCTGTTGTTGACATTATCACTGACATACAAATTTCCGGCAGCATCTTTTGCTAACCCGCTAGGGCCATAAAACTTACTTTGTGTTGTGCCGGGAGTGTTTGTTGTGAAATTAATTTGCCCCAATACAACTGAAGCAGATGGTGCGTTCGGTTTATTTGCCGCGTCATCAAAACGCAGTACACGATGCAAGCTGGAATCGGCTACAAAAATGAAATTTCCCATGGAAATTACATCCAGCGGACGGTAAAAATTGGTGCTTGAAGCAGCACTACCAAGCAGGTCGCCCAGATAACCATCGGCTGTTGCGCCAGTTCCCTGATTCGCGGCATTAAAGCGCAAAACCCGGTTGTTTTTCGAGTCGGCCACCCATAAATTCCCTGCATTATCAAAACACAAACCCCGTGGGTAATTCATTTTATCGAGGGCTGTGCCGGAGGTAATGGTATATGTAAAATTTGGCTGACCAATGACCACATCCGCATTGGGCTGATTGGACGAAATGCTGTATGGCGCATTGAATTTCAACACCCGGTGATTCCCGGCATCTGCCACCCATAAATTAAGGCTGGCATCCAGTGTAAGGGCGGCCGGTGTTTTAAATTTGTTTGCGGCAGGCCCCCCAGAAGTTATAGTCACCGAATCCGGCTGTCCAAAAACCAGCTCAAATTGCGGGTTATCATCCGAAATCGGGTAATGATAACGTAAAACCCTGTGGTTGCCCATGTCAGCGACATACATTTTCCCATGAACGGTATCGATGACCACATCTGACGTATTAGACATTTTCAGGATTGATGCCCCTGGAGTAATGGTAGTCAGGTCGGGCTGTCCGACGACAAAAGTGGGGCTTTCACCATTGGTAAAGAAGGGGGCAGGGGCCGGGCTTGTGGTCACTGCAATGGTGTTGCTGCTTGTGCTTACGCCTGATGGATTGTAGGCCCGCACACGGTAAAAATAGTTTGTGCTTGCTGTTAAGCCTGTTATATTAAAATAGAGTACATTCCCAACATCCAGGTCCTCGTAACCGCTCACGAAAGCAGTAAAACCGGCGTCGGTAGCAACATCCAGATAGTATTTGGTAGCGCCTGTCGAGGCATTCCACTCGGCAACAAAATAGGTCGTGGAAAATGCCGGGGCTGGGTTTGCCACAGGAGCAACCGGCGGAGGCGGGGGGATAAAAGTTACAACACAGTGATTCTCAACCTCAGAAACCAATAAAACATCATTTGATTCATCAAAGCACAATCCTGCGGGGTTATACAATCCATTTTGAGTGGTTCCATAGCTATAGGATGTAAACGAACTTTGTCCGAGCACAACATCGGCATTGGCGCCGTTTGCTTTTGCAACGGCATTGTAAAAAATCATCACTCTGTTAAAATCGTTATTAGAAACATACAGATTACCGGAAGCATCTTTCGCCAACCCTGACGGGCTTCTGAGTGCACTTTGCGTTGCCGGGACGCCCGGCTGTGTGCCGGTCGTGAAATTGGCCTGCCCCAATACACCATTGGCTACTCCGGTGCTGGTTGCAGCATTATCAAAGCGCAAAACACGGTGATTGTTCCTGTCTGCAACAAACAGAGAAGTCCCTATACAGACCACTCTTTCGGGATTGTTCATGTGCATAGATGACACATTGGGAGACCCAACGCCGAGGTAACCATTGGCAGTGGCGTTGGTTCCCTGGTTTGCCGCATCAAAACGCAAAACGCGGTGGTTGGAGGCATCGGCAACCCACAATATACCGGCGTCATCAAAACACATATCAATCGGGTTGTTCATTTTATTCAGTGCCGTGCCGCTGGTGCCTGACGTAAAGATTGACTGGCCGAGGACCACGCTGGCACTGGGTTGATTGGTGGATATGTTGTATGCTGCATTAAATTTCAACACCCTGTGGTTACCGGCATCTGCCACCCACAAATTCCCGCTTGCATCCACCGCAACACCGGTAAGAGCCTTAAATGTATTTCCCGTGGTCCCCGACGTACTGCTGGTAAAGGTGGATTGTCCGAAAACAAGATCAGCAACCGGATCATTTTGGGTGACAGGGTATGCAAAACGTAAAACCCTGTTATTCCACCAGTCAGCAACATACATTTTGCCGTTCGTTATATCCACGGCGACATCATACGCATACCAAAATCTTTTGTTGGTAGTCCCATAGTCTCTAGTTGTAAAGTTTGCCTGCCCTACGACATAGGTGGCATTCTGCCCGGTCATAAAGAACTGGGCATGGAGGGAAAAAGTTGATGCCAGGAGCATAACAAAGATGCTCAGTTTTTGTAAAATGTTGTTTTTCATAGTCATCATATTTGGCCACGGAAGTGAAAGACTTGCTGTTAATTATGGTTGGTTGGCAAGTGCGGGCAAATATAATACCGGTCGGTCCTGTTTGGTCCGGGAAAAGCGTTGCAAAATGTTAGCAGAAAAGAAAAATAAAATGCAGGAACTTGTTTAGATACTGCAGAGAAAGGATTGCAGGTTGGTGTCGTTGCCGACCATGAGTTTCCTGCGTATCCGGAAGCGGGTTACCCGGATGCTGTCGGGACTCTGATACAACACAGAAGCCATATCCTTGTTGTTCATCCCAAGCCTGATCAGGATGCATTGACGGAGTTCGCCGGGGGTGAGGCCCGGAAACGTGGTAATGATGTTTTTGCAGAACTCGGGATGCACATTGTGGAAGGCCATTTCAAAATGGCCCCAGTTGCTCTCCCTGCTTTGCCGGTCAAGATCAGCAAGGATTTCCCCGATAATCGATTGAGCTTCAGGTTGACCTTCGACCAGGATTTCAAGCCGTTCCAGGTTTCTGACGATCTCAAGGTTGAACTGGTTGTTGCGGGTCAGCAACATGGATTTTTGGGTCAGTTCGAGATTTTTGTCAGCCAGTCCCTTCCGGTGCATCTCCACATAATGAATGGCAGCATGGGTGCGTGCGGCCAGTTCAGTGTGTTCAACAGGTTTCCGCAGGTAATCGTACGCACCGCACGAAAGAGCAATGTCAAGATTGTCCGGGGATAACATCACCCCGGTGACGATGATAATGGGAATGTGTGCCGTGCGGCTATTGGCTTTAAGTGCCCTGACCAGGTCGATCCCCGACATGCCAGGCATGTCCCAGTCGGAAACAATCAGGTCGATCTTCAGGGTTCCGGCGAGCTCCAGAGCAACTTTCCCTGATATAGCCTGGTAGAGGATGTACTCAGGATGCAGTGTTTCATAACACCTGGTCAGGGTTTGAATGTTTTCCGGATGATCATCAACGATCAGTATTTTATACCGGTTCATCATGGCAAAGTCTGATTAATTCATGGTATTTCGGTTCGTTGCATACCGATAACGCCTGTAAAATAAGTTGTTTCCAGGTGGAAAGATGCGCAGATCTATCTTCAATGGTTTTAACGATGTCTTTGACTTCCGTGAGTTGGTGGATGCTGGTGTGTTGCAGCGCTTTGCAAAAGGGGGCCAGGTATTTCTTTTCCTCCGCAGTTAATTGCAGTGCGGGAATGGCCTCCGGCATTCCATCGGTATCAAAGGGAATGTCGGGCATCAGCGCTTTTGATTCCGACAGAGGCAAGGTCAGCCAGAAGGATGATCCATGGCCCTGGTCAGATACAACACCAATGGTCCCGCCATGTGCCTCTACCGCCATTTTGCAGAAGGCCAGTCCGATCCCGGTGGATACGGAAAACCCTGAACTGCGGGGAATTCCCTGGGTGAATTTCTCAAAAACGAACGGCAGGTAATCGGGGGAGATCCCTTCGCCCTCATCCTGTACGACAATTTTAACCATGGATGTGGTGGTTAATTCGGTGAAGATACGGATATGCCCTCCGGCCGGAGAAAACTTGATGGCGTTGGTGAAAAGATTGACAAACACCCTTTTGATGATCTCCTGATCTGCAACTATAAGATAATCAGTTTTAAAATGAAGGATCAGACGGATACTCTTTTGTTCTGCCAGGTAGGTTGTATCGCTGAATGCCTGATGAATGACCTTTGCGAGCCATGCATCTCCTGTGGTTAGTGTCATGCTGGTGTGCTCATATTTGCCAAGGTCGAGCAGATTCGACACAATCTGAAGCATCTGCCATCCCGACTGTCGGGCTCCCTCCGCCTGCTGTGGTGTAATATGGCCGGCATCGAGGTTGATGATCGTGTTCAGCGGGTTTTTCAGGTCGTGCACCAGGAATGAATTCATCGAGTCTTTGTATTGTGAATAGGCCATCAGCTGGCTGTTTTTCAGGGCCAGCTCCTCCGCTTTCATTGAAATCTCGGCATTCTTCAGCGCAAGTAACTCATGGGCTTTTTTCAGTTTTTTCCTGTTCCTGACGACAACGAAAATAAAAACCAGCAGAATGAATGCAAAGAGAATGGCTGAAACCATGATGGTTCGCTGCAGGGCAATGGTTTTTATATGTATCTCGTTGGTTTGCGACAGCAGGGTGTTTTCCTGCATGGTCTGCTCAGTCTTGAACTTCACCTTGAGGGAATCCAGGGCAGAATTGAGTTCATTTTTGTTCAATGAATCCCTGATGGCGATATACTTTTCATAAAAGATAACGGAACGGTCATACTTTTTCAGTCCGTTGTTTGCTTCAATCAACCCCTGATAGGTGACCAGCAGGTCGGACCAGGCCTGTGATGCCTGAAAAACAGGCAATGCCTTTTCGAAGTGTTTTACTGCCCCGGTATAATCGGATAAACCCTTGCAGGCATCCCCGAGTCCGAACTCTTCATGGGCGATTTGTAGCGGATTATTCAACTGTATCGCAAGGGGAAGTGCCTGTTGATGGAACTCAAGGGCTTTCCGGTAATTGCCAAGCTGTTGGTAAACATTGCCGATGTTGCCGTACACCGCAAGCAGGAGGTTTTTGTTTTTAATCCTGTCGGCTATATTGATAACCTCCAGGTAATGCTGCAGTGCCTCTTCATACTTCTGCTGGTTCTTGAACATGATCCCCATGGCGTTGATGGCAATGGCTGCTGTCTGGAAATCGCCTGCCTCCAGCGAGAGCAGCTTTCCTTTCTGATACCACTTTTCTGCTTCAACAAAATCACCCGTTTCGGAATAGACTCTTCCTATTTTGAGGTAAACCGAAGCCAGTTTGTTTCGGATCCCGGCGCTTTCAAAGGATGTTTTTGCCTCCAGGAAAAAGGACAAAGCGGTTTTCAACTCCCCGCGATGAAGATGGATCATCCCGATATTTTCGTTCAGGACTCCGGTGCGTTCAAGGTTTTTATTTCGTTTGTAGTAAGCCAATGCCGTTTGAAAAACCTGCAACGCAGAATCAAAAACGCCGGTTTTTTCATATACCAGCCCAAGCCGGTTACAGGCCGAGGCCATCTCCAGCGAATCGCCGGCTTCGCGGGCATATTGCAAAGCCTGATGGAATGAACTTCGTGCAGCGGAATGGTTGGATAAGGCCAAATGATTTGCCCCGAGATTGTTGAAGATTTTTCCTTTGGCCCCGGGAAGTTTCAGTGAGTCGGCAAGGCGGAGCGCCAGTTCTCCGTAATGGATCCCTTTGGCCGGATCGATGGGGTAATACCGGAAACTCAAGTCGGTACAGGCTTCCATCCGTTCTTTTCCGGTTGTTTCGCTGATGGTTTTCACCAGTGTTTCAATTTCCGGGGTTTGCGCCTGTATACGGAGACAAAGAAAATACAGGGCGACGAATAGCATCAGCGACGGGGATTTCATATTTTTCTTTTTTACAGAACAGGATGAAATATCCCGGGAGATCATTTTCTCTGAAGCAAACACAACCGAATATCGAAACAGGTTCCCGGGAATACCGGCGCAAATTAAACTAAATTTTTAAAGTTGCCAAGCAAGACAAACTTTTTATGAATAAAGATAGAAAAACCTGATAACAAAGCCGTTTCTAAAGCATTGATATAGCTGGAAATTTTTCTTCTTAAAAATGCAAACAAAAAATATGAAGTTTAATTTATCGGGGGGATTCCAATTTGTTTGCAAATGTGTCTGCAAAACCCATTATCAATTTCATTATGCCGTGGAACGGTCGATTTTTTGCCGGTCAACTTGTTTATGAAAATCGTGTGGACACTTCCTTCCCGGTGCAAATCGCAACCATGCAATTTCAGGTATCTGATAAAATCTCCTCTTTTCCTCAACAAACTATCCTGCGACGGGTTACTTTTTGGCCAATGGTAATTTTCATAGCCTCTGTTTTCTTATCCTCTAAAACTAAAGATAATGCGTCCTTAAGATTTTCTAAAAGTTTGTTCATGGTGGTACCCTGGCTCATGGCCTCCGGTACTTGCTCTATCCAGCCAAAATAATAGCCCTGCTCTCCTTTTTTAATGATCGCAGTATAGGTATTTCTGACTTTCATAACTTTTTTTTACAAAGTTACATGATAATTGTGATTCAACCACAAACCACAAAATAATCTCTGGAGAAGACGGCCGTTAGTTTTTGAAATATTGATGTGGAAAAAAAATATTTCTCTAAACCCAGCGTTAATATTAGAATGTTTTTACGTTGGTTTGCTTAACACGGGTGTTAAACATCATAAAACCAAAAGCATTACGACTTATACACATCAGGGAATCAATGTCCGGTTTGGAAAGTAATTTATTGTACCGGAATTTTCGATAAATCGGTATTTAGTTGAACTCCAAATTCCAACATGCTTAAGGTAACCCCACCGTTTAATGAACAAACCCTGGAATCGCTTTTCAGGGAACATTTTACCGGACTTTGCCAGTTTGCAGCGGGTTATGTGAAGGATGAACAGGTAGCAAAGGAAATTGTACAGGATGCTTTCGTGAATCTTTGGGAAAAACGGGATACCATCGACCTTTCGAAGCCGGTTAAAAGTTATCTTTCAACCACGGTTCGCAACAAATGCCTCAACTATCTGCGCGACCATAAAAAATTCAGCAAGGACCTGCTAGCATTGGAAAACCTGTCGCAGGAAGCAATTTACGATCAGCCCGACAGACTTATAGAATCTGACATCCGGCTTCAGATTACCAGTGCCATGGATGAATTACCTGAAAAATGCCGTGAAATTTTCACGCTCAGCCGGGTTCAGAACATGAAATACCAGCAAATTGCCGATCATCTGAAGATTTCGGTCAAAACAGTCGAAACCCAAATGTCAAAGGCCCTGCAGCACATGCGCATCCGCCTTGCCGAATACCTGCCCATCATTTTTTTTTATTTCGCTATTTCACCCTTTCACCATTTCGCTAGTTTTTTTATCGCCTCATCAGGGTAACAACCAACTCCGGTGTATTATCACTGGTAAAACAACATGAAAGCAAACGATACATATTATATTGATCTGATTGCCAGGTATTTTTTCTCTGAGGCAACTCCTGAAGAAATCCGTGAACTGGAAGACTGGGTCAAAGCCGATACTGCAAATGCTGAAAAATTTTCAGCATATCAGAAAACCTGGAATATGATGGAGAATGCAAGAGTAGCGTCATCCATCGACCTTGACCATGAATGGAGGGATTTAAAGATCAAAGTTAGAAAACCGAAATTGGAAATTGGAAATTGGAAATTGGAAATTTTTCCATGGGTTCTCCGCATCGCCGCCACCTTCTTACTGCTGGCTGTTCCGGCTTTTTTATTGTACCGGTACATCAGTCATCCTGCTGAAAATCAATTGACCGCATCAACAGAAATGGTTGAACAGACTTTGCCCGATGGCACAATCGTAACCCTGAATGCCGGTGCAACACTGTCATACCCTTCACGGTTCGAGGGGGCATTCCGCAAAGTTGCCTTACAGGGCGAAGCATGGTTTGAAGTAGCCCATGATAAAGCAAAGCCTTTTATCGTTTCTGCCGGAAATGTAAGGATCCGAGTGGTGGGAACTGCTTTTTCCGTCAACACCAATACGTTTAATCAAACCAATGAGATTATCCTCTCGAACGGGGTAGTAAGGGTCTATTATGAGAACAAACCAGAAACAATGTCACTGCTTCTGCCGGGAGAGAAAGCGGAGATGGGCACAGATGATGATATCATCCTGAAAACAATCAATAAGGATGTTAACTTCCTCGCATGGAAAACGAAATACATGGTGTTTAACAATACTCCTCTGAATGAAGTGGTTGCGGTTTTAGCCAAAGTGTATCACACAAATATCCGTTTATCGGGCGACCGGTTGAGTAATTGCAGGATAACAGCTACCTTTGACAGGCAATCTATCGAATCGGTCATCAATGTACTCAAAGCTACTCTTGATTTACAGGTCAGAAATACCGGCGCAGGGATCGAACTTTCCGGTCAGGGCTGTAATAAGAGTATGTAATCCAGTCATGTTGAAGAATTCAGACTTCCAATATTATCCGCTCCTTATCACATTATTCGTATTGTTTTCATTCACAGCTTTATCTCAGGATCTTCAGAAAAAAATTACCCTGAAGATGACCGATAAATCCATATCTGAGGTACTCAGTAAGGTTACAGAACTTTCGGGCATCGACTTTTCCTATAATCCACAAATGGTGCCGGTTGAACGACGGATAACAGTGAATGCGAAAAACAAATCAGTGGCTGAGATTCTTGAAATAGTACTTAAACATCAGGGAATTGATTATCTGAAGGTGGAGAACCACCTTGTGCTGAAACAGATGGTTCAGCCGGAATCAGCGGATAAAAATGTTGCAGTCAGCCCCTCTGCGCGGTATACCATCAGCGGCTATCTCAGAGATAAAAATACCGGGGAGGTGCTGATCGGCGCCAATGTGTATGTAAAAGGTTCCACAGTGGGCGTTATGTCCAATGGCTATGGGTTTTTTTCGCTGACGCTTGGCAGCGGAATTTATACGATTGTATGCTCATACATGGGCTACAGGGAGGTGGTTACGGATGTAAATATGAACGAAAATACCCGGATGTCGGTTGAGATGGAGGAGGATAAACTGGAGATCAGGGAGGTGGAAATTGTAGCTGCCGACCATGAATCCGATATCCGCAATGCACAGATGAGCGAATTCCGCTTTTCACAAAAAAACCTGTCGCAATTGCCGGGTTTCGGAGGCGATCTCGACATCATCAGGGCGTTGCAGGCCGTTCCCGGGATTCAGTCCTACGGTGATGGGTCGGCGCTCTATTATGTACGGGGCGGGAACAGCGATCAGAACCTGTTGCTGATCGATGAAGTGCCGGTTTACAATCCTTCCCACCTGTTTGGTTTTTTTTCTGCTTTTGCCCCCGATGCCATTAACAATGTGCAGATTTACAAGGGCGATTTCCCTGCCAGGTTCGGCGGACGGTTGTCATCGGTTATCGACATCAAAGCCAGGGAAGGCAACCTGAAGCGTTTTGGCTTTTCGGGAAATGTTGGTCCGTATGCGTCAAACATCACCCTCGAAGGGCCTATCGTGAAAGACAAGGCCTCCTTTTTCATCTCAGGCAGGGTGTCGACCCTCAACTGGCTAAACAACATCAGCACGTTTAACAAGAGTTTCGATTTTCAGTTCTTTGATGTCAATGCCAAACTGAATTACAGGCTGAACGACAATAACCGCTTTTTTTTCACCTTTTATACCGGCAGGGACGTTTTCAGCCGGTATCTCTCGGAAGAGGTGAATTCGCTTGGTATCAACTGGAACAACCTTGCCGGGACATTCCGCTGGAACCATGTTTTCAGCAACCGGCTGTTCAGCAATACCACCCTGAATTACAGCCGGTATAACTATTCCCTGAACCTGCCCCAGGAGCAAAATGGATATTGGAATTCGTCTATTTCCAATATGACTATTAAAACAGATTTTGCCTGGTACCTGAACCCTCAGAATACCATACGTTCGGGAGTTGAAGTAACATACCATTATTCCAATCCGGGGAATGTGACCCTTGAAAATGGAAATACGCCGCAGAATGTGCCCAAAGTGGCTGAATATCATTCCATGGAATATGTGTTTTATGCATCCAACGAACAGCGGATCGGAAAACGGTTTTCGTTTCGGTATGGAATAAGGCTTCCGGTGTGGCAGGATGTCGGCCCCACCAATGTTTACTATTTCGATGCCAACCACCAGGTGATCGACACCATCGGTTATGACAGCGGGGTGGCTTACTCTACGGCCTTCAGCCCGGAACCACGACTAAACATCCAGTTCCAGATCAACCCGAAATCTTCGGTAAAGGCAAGTTACAGCCGTACCACGCAGTTTCTGCAATTGCTGTCCAATTCAACAAGTCCGTTTACCTCCCTGGAGGTGTGGGTGCCCTCCGGTCCGAATCTGCCGCCACAAACAGCCGATCAGGTGGCGGTTGGCTATTTCAGGGAACTTTCGAAATCAAGGTTTACGATTTCAGTAGAGAGCTATTATAAATGGTTTCACAATCACCCTGATTACCGCGATCATGCCAACCTGCTTTTTAATACGCTGATCGAAGGTGAGTTGCGGTTCGGAAGGGCATGGTCGTACGGCGTTGAAATCATGTTGCGCAAAACCATGGGAAACCTTACCGGCTGGATCGGATATACCTGGTCGAGGGCGATGGTCCAGACGCCCGGAATCAACAACGGGAACAGTTACCCGGCCAATTATGACCGCCCAAGCAATATCTGCCTCAACATCTCCTGGGATGACAAAAAACACTGGATGTTTACGGCCAACTGGATTTTCCTCACCGGTGGCGCCATCACATCACCTGTCGGGTTTTATTACAACAATGGATATTCCATCCCGGTTTACGGGGATAAAAACAATGACCGCCTGCCCGATTATCACCGGCTTGATGTGAGTGCCACGTATATGTTCAACAAACCCGGAAACCGCTTTCAGCACAGTCTGGCTGTGACATTGTACAATGCTTATGGAAGAATGAATCCTTTTTCGGTAAATTTCAACAAGATGATGAATGACCATGGCGATTTTGTCGTTCCATCAAACCTGAACGGTTCTTACGAACTTGTTCCGACCTCAATTTCCGTGGCGGGGATCATCCCGTCAATTAACTATCAATTCAAGTTCTGATGCGCAGGATACTGTTTTTCACCGGTCTGATTTTTTTCCTGCAAGGGTGTGTGAAGGAAATTTCATGGGATCCGAAGCATGAGTTGCCGGGGAATATCATCGTGGATGCCATCATTACCGATGAAGTAAAGATACACAGGATTAAACTTACCTGGCCCGTTCAGGCACTGAACCAGGTACCGCAACCAGTGGCCGGGGCCGGTGTGCTGATCAGCAATGAAGATTCTACCTGGCAGTTAACTGAAAGTCCGCCCAATTCCGGTGTATATTGTACGCCGGCAACATTTTTTACCCGGCTTCAGAAAAACTATACCCTGCTGATCTCATTTGAAGGCAAAGTTTTCACGGCCAAAACGACCATGACCGGCGGATCGGTATTCAGGGAGTTGCAATATCTGAGGAATGAGGAAAACAAATTGTTCTATGTTGACTGGGTAGCCAATGCATTCAGTACCGAAAAGGCGGCTATGTGGGAGTTGCTGATCGACTGGTCGATGGTGCCTGGATATGAAAACCTTGATTCCCTTGACAACCATGCACGGATGCTGTTTTACACCTTGCCTACACTCGATGTCAGCGAAGTTTTTGCCCCGGGGATGCAGTCGGTCTTTTTTCCGGCGGGCACGATCATCACCGAACGCCGGTATTCACTCACACCGCAGCATGCCGAATTTATACGGGAGATGCTGCTGGAAACAAACTGGGCGGGGGGATTATTCACGGTGGCGCCTGCCAATGTGGGAACAAATATGAGCGAGGGGGCTTTCGGGTTTTTCGGGGCTTGTGCGGTGACCGAACTTTCGCTGATTGTAACCCCGTAAAATATTTTTTCGTTTTGCATCAGGGTCATCGGGCATTCAAGTGTATTATCAGTAAGAAATCAAATTAATATTCACTTAAATAATCAAAAGTATGAAAACAACCAACCTGTTTCGCCTCGCTTTCCTGGTACTGGCCATCATGGGTCTGTCCCTCACCGGATGTAAAAAAGACAAAAATTCCAATCCTTCGACTGATGCTTCTTCGCTGCAGCAACTCGCCAATGATGAACAGCAAGTTGAATCTGCAACAGAGGAGTCAATGAATGACATTAACACCCTTCTTTCCGGTGGAAACCTGAAATCAACCGATCAACTGCCCTGCAACGCAACGATTGATTCAACGGAAGTTCTTAATGACACCATCACCATTTACATCACCTATAATGGGAAGAATTGCAATAATACACGATATCGCACAGGCAAGGTTGAGATAAAAAAGCATGTAGGAATGCATTGGTTTCAGCAAGGGGCCACGGTGATCATCAAGCACATCAACTTCACCATCACAAAGATTTCGAGTCAGAAATCAATTACCATCAACGGCGTGAAGACGCATAAAAATGTGAGTGGCGGGGTGATCTGGCAACTTGGCAACGGCACTGATGCGATTGTTCACCGCACATGGGGGCATGTCAATGTTACCTTTGATGATGGAACCACCAAGAGCTGGAATGTAGCCCGTCAGAAGACCTATACCGGTACTCCTCCGAACAATCTGGTGCTTACCATCGATGGTTTTGGCACGGCCGGGGGGTTAGACAATCTCGTTGTATGGGGGATTAACCGTCAGGGTGAAAATTTCTACACCCAGATCATTCAGCCAGTGGTGCATCGCCAGGTTTGTGATTGGGATCCGTGTACAGGGATCAAGAAACATGCGATTCCCGCCGATAACAAAAGCGCCACCCTCACTTTCGGTTACGACAGCAACAACCAGCCCATCACCGGAGCTGATTGCCCTTCCAAGTACAAGGTTGACTGGCAGAAGAACAACAATTCGGGAACGGTGTATCTTTGGTTGTAAAACGAGGGTTAAAGACCCAGGTTCCAAATTCCAAATTCCAAATTCCAGGACCCAAATTCCAAGTTCCAAATTTCAAGACCCAAATTCCAAAAGGGGTGTAGCAGGGTGGGTTTTTGCAGGATTACAATATTGTTGAAATAAGAAGCCGCCCGGGAATCAAGGGCGGCTTTTTCAATGGTAACGGGGGGGTACAAAACAATACTTCTAAAAAACTTCTGTATCTTTGTTTAAAAGAAATTCCATGAACCAAAGATTAAGGATTTATCTCGACACTTCTGTTCCGAATTTTCTTTTTGCTGATGATTCACCAGAAAAAATGGAAGTTACGCTGGATTTATTCATCAATTTTATTAAACCATCAATATATCGGTCTTTCATCTCTCCTGTGGTTATTGCAGAAATTGAGGAAACTAAGGATGACAATAAAAGGATTCAATTGTTTAATATTATCAAAGAGTATCCAATAGAAATGTTAGACTACTCAGAGGCAGAAGAAATCGAAATACAAGAGTTGGCAGAAAAATACATTGAAAAAAAAATAATACCTGAAAAGAAACTCGCTGATGCTTTACATATTGCAATTTGCGTTATTAAAGGAATCGACTATCTGGTTAGCTGGAATTATAAGCATTTAGCAAATGTCAATAAGGAAAATCGAATAAAACTGCTCAATTGGGAGTTGGGTTATCGACATGAATTAAGAATAATCACACCTTTAGAACTTATGGATTATGGAATCTAAAGTATCAAAAGCACAGGAAGAAGTTTGGGAATGGAAGGATTCATTATTTGAGGAATTAAAAAATATCCCAAAAGAAAAGAGGCTGGATTTTATTCGAATGAAAGTAAAGAAAACCATTGAGCAAATCAGTCATCCTTCAGAAAAACCAGACGTTGCCTGATCGGGCAGTCCGTTAGCTTCAACCCGGCCATGCACATTCCCGAGGGGAGAATTGAAAAATATCCAGGATAAATCCTCAGCCGGACCCTTACAGGGAAAATTTCCGATGTTTTCTTATATACCGTATATAAGGGTTTCAGATTTATCTGATAGGTTACTGATAATTTTCTGTCTCTTTAATTGAAATTTCATATTATTTTTATCAGGTTAAAACCCCACAACCATGAAGAAATTTTATGCATTGGTGATCCTGCTATGCGGCATCACCTTCACCACCATTGGACAAGTAAGTATCAGTACTGATAACGGCGGGCCCGATCCTTCGGCGATGCTCGATGTAAAATCCACCGTCCGGGGGTTTTTGCCGCCCCGGATGACCTTTGAACAGCGGAATGCCATTGTAAATCCTGTTGAAGGATTATTGGTTTATTGTACAAACTGCACTCAAAATGGATCAAGTGCCTTATCAATATATCAAAATGGTATATGGGGAACCACACTCATTGTTTGCAATGAACCTTTGCCTCCTACAACAGGCGTTCATGACCCAGCAGTTAACCAAATTACCTGGAATTGGAATTCTGTACCGATTGCCAAAGGCTACAAATGGAACACTACGGGTAATTATACCGGGGCTTTAGATGTGGGTTTGACCAATTCATACACAGAAACAGGATTAACCTGCTGGACAACTTATCACCGGTATGTTTGGGCCTATAATGATTGTGGGAATGCTGAATATTTATGGATAACCCAGGCAACCTCCATGTCTCCATTTTCCGGCACCCCGACCCAAGGAACTCATATACCTTCTAACAATCAGATTATATGGAACTGGAATCAGGTAGCTGGCGCCCTGGGTTACAAATGGGGAACCACAAACAATATTACTCTTTCTACCGATCTAAGTACAAACCTTTCAATGACAGAAACAGGATTGACATGTGCAAATAACTATACCCGTTATGTCTGGGCTTATGATGCCTGCGGATATTCAGAGGCTTTGGCGTTAAATGCGTCGACAATTGCTTGTTATTTTTGTAACGAAACACTATCTATTAATCACATTCAAGCTAATGGTGTGGCACCGGTCAATAAACTTGTTAGCTATTCAATGATTGCCAATATTCCCGGGGAGACAGGCAAATGTTGGATCACAAAAAACCTGGGGGCGAACCAACAGGCAACTGCGGTAAACGATGCTACCGAAGGATCTGCCGGATGGTACTGGCAATTTAACCGCAAGAAGGGGTACAAACACGATGGTTCAATACTGACCCCTTCATGGACCATTACAAGCATCAGTGAATACTTCGACTGGCAAACAGTCAACGACCCCTGCAAACTTGAACTCGGAACTCAATGGCGCCTCCCGACCTATACTGAATGGTTTAACGTTGACAACGTTGGGGGATGGTCCAACTGGAATGGACCTTGGAACTCTGGTCTGAAACTCCATGCTGCCGGAGACATATCTGTCAATGGTTCTCTGGAGTATCGGGGATCGGAAGGCTACTATTGGAGTGGTACACAACTCAGTTCGTCGTATGGACAGGGACTGAACTTCTTCAGCTTAGGCAGTGGTACGGGTTTCTACGCCTCCAAGGCTATGGGTTTTACGGCACGCTGTCTTAGAGAGTTATGATTTTTTTTTAAACCGGAACTATTCTAATAAATAGTCAGTAAGTGTTTATGGCAATAATGATATAAAGATTATTTTTATGCAAGAAAATAAAAATCCTAGGAAAGTAATTTTATTCCAGAGCGCAAAAATCGAAGATAGAATTGAGGTTTTAAAAATGTTAAGAGAATAAGCTGAATCAAAAGTACTTCATGCGGATAAATACAGACAGACAAATCTAAATATTGCCTTAGTAATTTTCGCAGGCTTGTTTGCCACTGGCATCAAATTTCAATCAAATACAGGAACAACTGGCGCAGAAGGCCGGAACGAAAAAAAGTTATATTTCGAGGATTGAAAATGCAATAGGGAACACCCAGTTATCGACACTGAACAGAATATTTGAGAAAGGGCTTAACAGAAAAATAGGATTTACCTTCCAGTGAAAACCAAATCCATGTGTATGAAGAGGCATAGGTTCCATCCATTATTTTCCTGATTCAAAATCATTGATATTATAGCCGGTTAAAATCACCAGGGCCGCCGGGCTGATCAATCTCGCCTCCAAAGACACCGGTGGGTGGTGATTTAACAAATCCACACCCAAACCTGATATTATTATACCCACACAAGTAAAAATATCCGATATTATTGCACCTTCCATGATAAAAATATCTGTTTTTGTATCCTCAGGCAGTGCAAAATGGAAAGAAAATTATACCACACGGTTCTTCCTCAGATGAACAGGAAAGTAAGTCAGCTAAAGTTGACTGTAACAGATTCGGTGATTGGATTATCCATTGCAGTTGGCTAAAGCCAACTGTTTATGTTATAATTCATGACTACCGGCTTTAGCCACATTAATCAAGACTTCCTGACATGGTTCATCTACAATCATACCATCCTTTCGGGATTTTGCAGGGTCTATCCGGAACCCCCGAAGTGGTGGAATATCAAATAACAGCGGTACAATGTGCCAAATTTTCGACCCAGAAACTTGAGTGATGATAAATGTGTTTTGATATTTAATGGGGCTAAAGCCCCGATCTAAATTACCTATCCCTTGTAACAGTCAGCTAAAGCTGACTGCAATAAATGTACTCTGATTTGAGTATCCTTTAACAGTCAGCTAAAGCTGACTGCAATAGATGTACTCTGATTTGAGTATCCTTTAACAGTCAGCTAAAGCTGACGGAAATATATGTACTCTGGTTTGAGTATCCTTAACAGTCAGCTAAAGCTGACGGCAATGGATGCACCATATTAATTTAGCTTCTCAATCAAAGCACCCGATATACCTCGAAATCACCATCCTTTGGATTTCAGAAGTTCCTTCACCGATCTGGAGGAGGCGCTGGTCGCGGTAGAAACGTTCGATGGGGTAATCTTTCATAAGGCCATAACCGCCGTGGAGCTGAACGGCCTCATCGGCTACCTCCCGGGCAATTTCAGAACAGTATAGTTTGGCCATGGCGGCCTCTTTGGCATAAGGCTGATTGTTCGATTTAAGCCAGGCGCCTTTGTATAACAGATTCCGGGCAAGTTCAATCTTGAGTGCCATGTCGGCCAGTTTAAAGGCGTTAACCTGGAATTGCGCAATGGGTTTACCAAATTGCCTGCGGGTTTTGGCATAAGCCAGCCCCATTTCAAAGGCTCCCTGTGCCAGTCCCAGACCCATGGCGCCGATGGCCAGACGGCCACTGTCCAGGGTGTTGAGCATGATGTGCGATCCTTCACCGCGCTTGCCTAACAGATTGGATGCAGGGACCTTGCAATCATCGAAAAACAGCTGTGCAGTGTCAGAAGCACGCCACATCATTTTACCGTGCATCGGTACCCGCTTGAAACCGGGGGTGTCGGAATCCACGAGAATGGTGGAGAACTCCTTGCGACCGTTCACTTCACCAGAAACCACCTGAACAGTCGCTCCTTTGTTGATGGCCGAAGCTCCGTTGGTGATAAAGATCTTTGCCCCGTTGATGATCCAGTGATCATCCTCGAGTCTTGCGGTTGTCTTGGTTCCTCGTGAGTCGCTTCCGGCATCCGGTTCAGTCAGCCCGAAAGCCCAAAGCGCATCGCCGGTGGAAAGCATGGGCAGATACTTCTTCTTCTGTTCCTCTGTTCCATAATTCATGATAGGACTGATTCCCAGGGAAATATGGGCGGCCAGGGTGGCGGCATGCGAACTGTCAACCCGCGCAAGTTCCTCCACAGCAATTACATAAGCAAGCGTATCCATATCTATTCCGCCGTATTCCTGCGGTGTGCGAAGTCCGAAAAAGCCAAGTTCGCCCATTCTTTTTGTGAGCGGGATCGAAAATTCAGCTTTTTCATCCAGTTCCTGAGCAACGGGTTTTATTTCGCGCTCGGCGAAATCACGCACCGTTTGGCGTATCATGTCATGTTCTTCTGATAAATACATTTGTTTCAGATTAAGTGTTTCAGGTTCAAAATCTCATGGCTAAATAACCATTCTTTATCATTCGTTATTCAAACTTCGTTAATCAATATTCAATATTCTGTTATTCTTCAAATACCTCTTCCGCCATTTTACACACCTCCGCAAAGGCCGTTTGATCAATATTCCCAAGGCGCTTCTTCTCTTCTGCGAATGTAATAAGATTCTCGGTTTTCAGGTTACCAAGCATCTCTTTTCCTGCCATCGGACATCCGCCCCAGCCATTGATCACGCCGTCAAATCGACGGCATCCTGAGAGGTAGGCAGCATTTACTTTATCGTACCATCCAACATTTGTGGTATGCAAATGTAAGCCGAATTCAACATCCGGGAACATTGGTATCAATGTAGAATAAACCTGTGTGATCAAGGCAGCATCGATTTCAACAGACACATTTGAGAACGCGATGATCCGGGCTCCGGCGTGGTATAATTTGCCGACCCATTCAGCGAGAAGTCCCATGCTCCAGGGATCTCCATAAGGATTTCCAAAAGCCATGGATATGTAGATTACCGGCTGTTTCCTGCTTTTAAGGCACAGGTCAATCAGGGTTTCCGTTACATCAAAGGACTGTTCCACTGTTGAATTGACATTCAGTTTCAGGAAGGTGGGTGAAAATGAGAAAGGGTAAGAAATGTGCGTAAGGGTATCCTTCATGGCAAGAATTTCTGCCCCGCGGACATTCACTGCCAGACACATCCGGTTGGTTGAAGTGTGGGAAAGGTCAAGTTTTTTAAGGATTTCGAGCGAATCGGCCATTTGCGGGATCACCTTCGGCGAGACCACACTTCCGATCTCAATGGTGTCAAATCCTACCCTGAAGAGATGTTGAATATAGCGAACCTTCTCCATCAAAGGGATTATTCGTGGAAACCCCTGCATGCCTTCGCGCGGCGATTCAATGATTTTCATCATCCTTTGCCGGTGAGTGATTTCGGAATACGGCCATTTTTTATTGATTCGGAACGAAGGCGGCGCCCCACAATCCGTTCGACCATCGACCCGATTTCCAATACTTTGTCAACATCCAATTGGGTGTCGATGCCCATTTCATCCATCATCACCACCATATCTTCCGTTGAAACCAGTCCGACAAGGTTCGGATCCTTGTAGTAATAACTGCCGGTACCGGCTACAGGCACACCGCTTACGAAGTTGGCCGGTTGTCCGCCGATTCCGCCCATAGTCGATTCATAATTGACCATTCCGGCCTGAAGGGCAGCCAGCACGTTGGCCATTCCCCATCCGCGGGTAGTGTGGAAGTGGACGATCTGTTTTTCAACCCTCACGCCGGCATCGAGTAGCATGGAGTAGTACCGGTAAACCCGGTCGGGTGAAGCCGAACCATCGTGATCGGCATGTTCCACATCGTTCACGCCGATGTCGAGCCAACGTTTGGTGAATTCGATGGCCTTTTCCATCTTGGTGGGTCCTTCGATCGGGCAACCCCAGATGGTGCTTACGGTACCGTTCACTTTCAGCCCTGCTTCCCGTGCCATGGGAATATATTTTTCGGCCATTTTCCAGTAATCATCAAGGCTGAGCCCCGAATTCTTACGGTGGTGCGATTCGCTTGTTGACACCATCAGCAGGATCCGGTCAGGCCCCCAACCCTCTTTTCTGGCCTGAATGGCCCTTTCAATCGCTTTTTCACGGATGGTAATGGCTGTAAGGGATACTTTGCCGGAAAGAGATGCCATCGTTTTGCCGGCCCGGATGCGCTTCAGCACTTCATCGGAATCTTTGAATTGAGGCATCCCCGATGGATTACCGAGATTCGTCACTTCGATGTGCCTGAACCCGGCGAGCATCAGTTGTTCTGCCAGCCATACCTTGGCATCGGTTGGAATAAATATCTCTTCATGCTGAAACCCGTCCCTGACGGTGATATCGCCTATCGTTACTTTCTTTGGATAATTCATTGGTTTAATGTGCTAATGTGATAATTTGCTAATTTGTTGATGTGATATTATTTAAAATTAATTGGGTTGGGGTTGGTTTTCGAATTCCACCAGCACCGTACTGCTCTCCACCCTGTCATTTACCGCCACATTGATCGCTTTCACTACTGCATCGCGTGGCGAAATAATCAGGTTCTCCATCTTCATGGCTTCAATGATTAATAGTGCGCCGCCTTTTTTTACCTGGTCGTTTTCCTTTACATGGATTCTGATCACCTTGCCGGGCATGGGCGATGTCACGTGGTTGCTGTCGTGGCCGTGGGTGTCAAAACCGGATGCGGAAACCGAATCGGCCAGGATATCATGGCGTTTCAATCGGAAAATATGCCCGCCGGTACTCACATAAGCCTGGTTTTCATCATCCTCGGAAATCCATGCCAGATAATTGTGATGATCGATGGTGAAATCGATTCGGTTGGGCGAAACGGCGATTTGAGATGCATCGTACCGAACACCCCCGATTTCGAAAATATAATGGTTATCAGAATAGCCCGGCAATTTAACGCTGATTTCCGTCTCCTCAAACTGCATCCGGATGGTCATCTGGTTTCTCCAATACCCGATGGTTTCCCAGAGGCTGGGTTTTTCACAGCATCCGGGGTTCGCTTTTGGATTCCGTTTCAGGGTGAACATCAGGTATCCTATCAAAGGTACATGAACAGGAATGTTGTTCTTATCACCGATGATATCGCTTGTCAGTGCCGCAGTATGGTCATCACAGAATTTTGTTGAAATACTGTTTGATAAGAATGCTTCACTTTGCAACAGTTTGACGAGATAGGTGATGTTCGTCCTGATGCCCTGGATGATGTAATCGTCAAGGGCCATCAACATGGAGAGACTGGCCTCATGCCGGGTTTTACCCCATGCCACTACCTTGCAGATCATGGGGTCAAAATAGCTCTTAATTTCAGTATTGGCGGTAATGCCGGTGTCGATGCGTATACCGGGAATATCAGGTTCCTTGTAAAGTGTCATTTTGCCCGGTGATGGCTGGAAATTGTTGGCTGGATCTTCGGCGTAGATGCGGCATTCGATGGCATGGCCGTTTTGGTGCACATCCTCAGGCTTCAGCCTGAGGGCGTACCCTGCTGCAACATAGATCTGCTCCTCCACGAGGTCAATGCCCGTAACCATTTCCGTTACCGGATGTTCCACCTGGATGCGGGTATTCATCTCCAGGAAGTAAAAATTCAAATCTTTGTCGACCAGGAACTCAATGGTGCCGGCATTGTTGTACCCGATGGCTTTTCCGATTGCCACAGCGGCTGCACCCATTTTTTCACGAACCGACGGAGTGAGGGTAGGGGAAGGCGACTCTTCAATAATTTTTTGGTAACGGCGCTGGATGGAGCATTCGCGCTCAAAAAGATGGATTACATTACCAAAGTTGTCGCCCAGGATCTGAACTTCGATATGGCGCGGCTCCTCAATGAATTTTTCGATATAAACAGTTGCATCCCCAAAATAGGCGGCTGCCTGACGGCTGGTGGCCTCAATGGCTTCTGCTAGCCCGCTTTCATCGTAAACGATACGCATTCCCTTGCCACCGCCGCCTGCTGCAGCCTTAAGCAACACCGGGAAACCAATCGTATGTGCCGTTTTTTCAAGATCTTCCTTCGTGCCGGTCACTCCTTCGGTCATCGGGATGTTGATTTTCTTTACGAAAGCACGGGCTTCGATCTTGTTTCCCATGATCCGCATGGCTTCAGGACGCGGGCCGATAAAGATGATGCCGGCTTCGACACAGGCTGAAACAAACAGCGGATTCTCGGCCAGAAAACCATACCCGGGATGAATGGCATCACATTCGGTTTGTTTAGCCACCTCAATGATTTTCGGAATGTTCAGATAGGTTTCGCTGAGTTCAACCTCTCCGATGCACCAGGCTTCATCTGCGAGGGTTACGTGAAGTGAGTCGGAATCAACCTGTGAATAAACAGCAACGGTCTTTATGCCAAGTTTTCTGGCGGTGCGCATAACCCGTACGGCTATTTCGCCCCGGTTCGCGATAAGAATTTTGTGAATGACGTTCATATTATTTAACCCAGTTCGGTTTGCGTTTTTCAAGAAATGCATTCATTCCCTCCTGACCTTCCTCAGATGCCCTGAGGTCGGCGATCATGCGGGCAGTATAATCATAAGCTTCCATCAGTGAAAGGTGGTTGGCTACCTCATGAATCAGCGTTTTACACTGACTCATGGCCTTCGGTCCGCTTGTGCGCAGCAGGGCAATCACTTCACCAAGTGTATCTTCAAGGATTTCAGCAGGAACAGATTTGTTGACCAGCCGGAAATGTTCCGCTTCCTTTCCCCTGATCCGTTTTCCGGTGAGCATCAGTTCTTTGGCGCCATATTCACCAACCCTTTTGATCACATAAGGTGAAATACATGCCGGCACGATGCCAATCTTCACCTCGCTGAGGGAGAAGGTTGCATCATCGGTGCAGTAAGCCAGGTCGCACGCCGAAAGCAAGCCGTTGGCGCCACCCAATGCCACACCATGCACTACCGCAAGTGTCGGTTTCGGACAGTTGTAAATAGACAGAAAGCACTTTGACAGCAGCAAACTTTCCGTGTAATTTTGTTCATAACTGTTTAATGAGGCGGACTTCATCCAGTTCAGGTCGACCCCGGCACAAAATGACTTTCCTTTGCCCCTGAGAACCACGCAAAGTATTTGGGAATCAAGTGTTTCAAAACAATCAGTCAGCTCACGCAGCATTGTTTCGTCAAAGGCATTGTGTACATCCGGACGGTTGAGCCAGACGGTGAGAACGCCTTGGTGGGAGAGGGTTTCGAGGGTTTGGTATGGGGAATCACATCCTGAATATTCCATACTGTGTTTTTTCATATTTCCGGTTTTGTGAAATGGCGATTGCCAGTCCAAGGATTTTTCGTGTATCCGCCGGGTCGATGATCCCATCATCCCAAAGGCGTGCGGTACTGAAATAGGCCGATCCTTCTTCTTCGTACTTTTTCAGAATGGTGTTCCGCATTTTTTCACGATCTTCCGGGGATAGGGTTTTTCCCGATGCTTTGAGCTGTTCCTCCTTTACCGTGACCAGCACACCGGCAGCCTGTTCGCCGCCCATCACCGAAATTTTCGAGTTGGGGTACATGAACAAAAACCGTGGTTCATAAGCACGGCCTGCCATTGCGTAATTTCCGGCACCAAAGGAACCACCAAAAACGATGGTAAACTTTGGCACATTGGCATTGGCTACAGCGTGCACAAACTTCGCCCCGTCGCGGGCAATGCCGCCACGTTCATATTGTTTTCCGACAATAAACCCTGTGACGTTCTGCAAAAAAAGGATCGGTATATTCCTGGAGGTGCAGAGTTCGACAAAGTGGGCACCTTTCAGGGCTGTTTCACCGAAAAGAACGCCGTTGTTGGCAAGGATACCGACCGGGTAACCCATGATCCGTGCAAACCCGGTGGTGATGGTCGGGGCGTAACGTTCCTTGAATTCGTGGAACAGGCTGCCATCAACGATGCGGGCTATGATCTCCTTCGAATCGACCGGTTTTTTCAGGTCAATCGGAAGAATACCGTATAACTCTTCAGGATGGTAGGCAGGTTCCTCAATAGGATGGGAGTCGAGCGGTTGATATTCATTCCGGGAAATGGACTCAAAAATATTTCTGCAAATCTGGATGGCATGCACATCGTTTTCCGCCAGATGATCCGCAACCCCGGAGATCATGGTGTGTACCTCCGCGCCGCCGAGTTCTTCGGCTGAAACTTCTTCCCCTGTGGCTGCTTTGACCAATGGAGGACCCCCGATGAAGATGGTGCCCTGGTTACGAACGATGATGGTTTCATCGCTCATGGCCGGAACATAAGCCCCGCCGGCGGTACAGGAACCCATCACCACCGAAATCTGCGGAATTCCTTTGGATGAAAGCCGTGCCTGGTTAAAGAAAAACCGGCCGAAATCATATTTGTCGGGAAATACATTGGCCTGTTCAGGAAGAAACACACCGCCCGAGTCGACCAGGTAAACACAGGGGAGCCTGTTTTCCATCGCAATCTCCTGTGCCCTGACATGTTTTTTAATCGTTTCCTTGACATACGTGCCACCTTTTACCGTTGCATCGTTGGCTACGATCATCACCTCTTTGCCATGGATCACTCCGATGCCGGTAATGATCCCCGCCGAAGGAAAGCCGCCATCGTAAAGTCCGAATGCTGCAAGAGCCGACAGTTCAATGAATGGAGTATTCCGGTCAACCAGCAGGTCGATCCGTTCCCTTGCCAGAAGTTTGCCGCGTTCCTTGTGTCTTGCTACGACCTGCTCCGGCCCGCCTTTCCTGATATCTGAGAGCGTTGCTTTAAAACGGTCGAGCAATTTTAGATATTCATCGCGGTTGAGCTTGAACTCCGGGCTTGCCGGATCAATTTTACTTTTTATCCGAAACATGATTTGTGTCTGAAAAACAATTAATTGACGGTCGCAGACCATGGATAGTCTGTAACTATTTATCGCGGACTAAATTAAGAATAATTCTAAATTAAACAAACTTTTTCTGAAATATCCGCCGTAAATTTGCGTTCGTTAATCTTGCATTAAGAATACGATATAGTGAACATCTCTACAGACAATGATATTGCCGGAATGACCTTTGATAAACTGCTTGACTATGAGCAGTTAAACGGAGAGCGAACAACACTGAGAAGGGCTTTTTCCGCCATGCTGAACCAGTCGGAAAGGGATGAGGATTCGGGCTATGCACAAATGGTCCTTGAAACCGCAGCCATCATCCTGGATGATATGAATCTTGGGCCTGCATCTGTTAAATGTTTAATCCTTAAAAATCTTGCTGACAAACAAGTGTTGTCGCCCGAGCGCATTGAAAGTGAATATGGCGCCCCGGTGAGGGGTCTGATTGAAGGAATTCATAAGCTTGAACGGCTCGATACAAAGAAATACAGCACAAATACCGAAAATTTCATCGGGCTGCTGTTAACACTTTCCGATGATATCAGGGTATTGCTGATCAGGCTTGGCATGCGGTTGTACGACATGCGGCACCTTGCAGATTATTCAGCGGAAAAACAGAAAATGATTGCCGGCGAAACTCAGGCACTTTTCATCCCCATCGCCCATCGTTTGGGGCTGTACCAGATCAAAAACGAACTGGAAGACCGGGTGATGCGGTTTATCGATCCCGACACGTATGCCCTCATTGAGACGAAACTCAGGGAGACCAAAACCGATCGGGATGAATACACCGCTGATTTCATCAAACCAATTGAACAGCAACTCATTGAACACGGATTTGATTGTGAGTTAAAGAGCCGGGTGAAATCGATCCCTTCCATCCGCAGGAAAATGGTGACACAGAAGGTCGAATTTGAAAAAGTGTACGATCTCTTTGCTATCAGGGTCATTCTGAAAAAAACTGTTGAAAATGATGCAGCGGATTGCTGGAAGATTTATTCGCTGATCACCGATATCTACACGCCAAACCCCCGCCGTTTGCGCGACTGGATCTCTTTCCCGAAATCGACGGGCTACGAATCGCTTCACACCACTGTGATCGGGCCTGAAGGACGATGGGTGGAAGTTCAGATCCGGACGCAGCGTATGGATGAGATTGCTGAAAAGGGTTTTGCCGCCCATTGGAAATATAAGTCGGGAAATAAAACTCAATCGCGGGATGCCCTTTATGCCGGTATTCGTGAACTGCTTGAAAAGCCCCAGCATTCATCACTTGAAAAATCGATCAATCGAGAAAAGAAAGCATTGTATTCCGATGAGATTTTCATTTTCACCCCAAAGGGCGATTTGAAAAGGCTCAAGTCAGGTTACTCCGTGCTTGATTTCGCTTTTGAAATCCATTCTGAAATAGGTTCAACCTGTACCGGGGCTATTGTGAACGGGAAAATGGTACCGCTGAAGCACATCCTTCAAAACGGGGACATGGTGAAAATCCTGACCGCAAAAGCGCAGAAACCAAATCCCGGGTGGCTCGAGATTGTGAAAAGCCCGCGAAACCTTGCCCGGGTGAAGCATTACCTGAAAATGGAATCATACAAGGAGGCCGATTTTGGGAAAGAAATTATTAAAAACAAGGTAATCCAGCTGGGTTTTGAGTTTACCGATCTGCTGGTGAACAAGCTTGCGGCTTATTTTGGGTGCGACAACATCCTGGAACTTTATCAGCGCTTCGGTGAAGGGAAGGCGGATCAGAGTAAAATTAAAAAAGCGCTGCTGGAACCCGATCCCGGAATTCCGCCTGTACCTTTAAAGGAAGAGACTTTTCCTGAGCGGGTTTCAGAAATGATGGCCGGAAAGGAAGATTTTGTAGTCATTGATCCCAATATCAAATCGCTGCACTACCAGTATGCCAGGTGTTGCGGCCCGGTGCCGGGTAACCTGATTTTTGCGTTTGTGAGTGTATCCCAGGGAATTAAAATTCATAAAACAACCTGCACCAATGCCCATCAGCTTATCACCCGTTACCCGTATCGTGTCCTTGAAGCCAGGTGGAAAGAGATAAAATGAGCCAGCCCTTCATCATAGAAGTCAGGAATGTACATAAGTCATTCAAAACCGTTCAGGCGGTCAGAGGCATTGATTTGTGCATCAGTCCAGGTCAGTTTGTGGCGATTCTTGGTCCGAACGGAGCGGGAAAAACCACCCTGGTCGAAATGATTGAGGGAATCCAGCAACCCGATCGGGGAGATATTTTTATCATGGGAAAAACCTGGAAAGGAAATGAAAATTACCTGCGCAATCTCATTGGCCTTTCGTTGCAGGAAACCCATTTTATCGACAAACTCAACGTTTGGGAAACCCTGCGGCTGTTTGCCAGCTTTTTCGGGATCGGCAAAGCGCGGTGCGAGGAGGTTTTACAACTCATCGCCCTGGAAGAGAAGCGAAAAGCGTGGGTGGTCAATTTGTCGGGAGGGCAGCGCCAGCGCCTGGCACTGGGAATCGCACTCCTCAACAAGCCAAAAATTCTCCTGCTGGATGAGCCAACAACTGGACTTGACCCAAATGCACGCCGCGAAATCTGGGCCATCCTGCTGAAGTTGAAAGATCAATGGAATACCTCACTGATCCTCACCACCCATTACATGGAAGAGGCTGAACAACTGTGCGATTACATCGTGATCATCGATCATGGGAAAATATTAAAACAGGGAACCATCACCGGTCTGCTGGGCGACATACAGGATTTACCTGTTAAACCCGTTGAAACACGGAAAATCACCCTCGACGATCTTTTTACTTCACTAACCGGACGCCACCTCCATGATTGATCGGATATCAAATAGCCAGCTGGTGCAATTGATCATGGCCAACGTGAGGGAGCTGGTCCGCGAACCCGGTGTGCTTTTCTGGGGCATCGTCTTTCCGATCCTCATGTCGCTTGGGTTAGGGGTTGCGTTTACCCAAAAAAAGGATGTCACAGCCATTATCGCAGTGGTCGGGGAAACCCAACTGATGAGCAAGGCTGCCGATTCTGCTTCCCTCCTGGGAAGATTCCTGTCAGCCGGAAAGGCCATTCCCGGGAAGGATCAAAATGGCCACATCACACGAAAACTCACCGTTCCGGATGATAAATTGGGAAATACCACATTCATCTTCACGGCGTTGACCTGGAAAGAGGCGATGGTTTTGCTGAAACGTGGAAATCTCAATGTCGTACTCGATGAAAAGAACGGGGTGGTTCAATATCATTTCGACCCGATGAACCCGGATGCACAGCTCAACTATCTTAAACTGTCAAAGTTGCTCAATTCAACGGGATCCGCAATAGCAGTGAACAATCCCGAAATAAAACCACTTACCGTTGGCGGTACCCGGTACATCGACTTCCTGGTTCCCGGGCTGATCGCCATGGGGGTGATGATGTCGTGCATGTGGGGAGTGAGTTACGCCATCATCGAACGACGGTCAAAAAAACTGTTGCGCCGCATGGTGGCAACCCCGATGAAGCGGTCAAATTTTCTGATTGCCCTCATCACCGTGCGGGTTTTGATGAATTTTGTGGAGGCTGGATTGCTCGTCCTGTTTGCCTGGCTTGCTTTCCACATCACCATCCAGGGGAGTGTGGCCGCCTTGCTGGCTTTGTTTATTGCCGGGAATTTTGCCTTTGCCGGCATCGCCATTTTTATCTCTTCGCATACCGCCAAAACCGAAATCGGCAACGGGTTGATCAATGCCCTGAGCATGCCGATGATGGTGCTGTCGGGGATATTCTTCAGCTATCATAATTTCCCGGAATGGAGCATTCCCGTGATTCAGAAATTCCCGCTCACCATGATGGCCGATGGCATCAGGAGTGTATTTATTGAAGGGGCCGGATTTGCCGAGATGGCCATGCCGATCATCATCCTTTCCGCCATAGGAATCGTGTTTTTCACCGCCGGGATGAGGATATTCAGGTGGCATTGATGGATCCTGGTTTGGGGGAAGGTTGTAGGGACACGCCATGGCGTGTCCCTACGGTCTTTTATATTGCAACTCAGATGTTGAGTTGTAAGATATTCATTAGTTTGACATTGATCTGCCTGATTACGGATAATTCTAACGTACCAAGCCTTCCGAGGATCAAGGCTTTATCAATAGTTGCTAATTTGTTGATTCTGATTAGTGAGTCCTTTTTAAGGCCATTTAAATTGGTCGGGCTAACCGGAATATCAAATTCATTATTACGTGTGAAATTAGTGGTAATAAAGCAAACGGTCACATCTTCATCCGAATCGATTAAAATAAGTGCAGGTCTGTTTTTACTTCCAATCAAATCCGTGAATGGGAATTGAATAAGGACAATATCACCTTTTTTCACTTGTATATTTCCTTTAGATCGTTTACAGTGTATAAATCTTCTTCATCGGACAGATAATCAAATGTTTTTGACTCTGCTACAAGTTTTTGTATCCCTGCCAGAAGGAGATGATCATCGATTTTACTTAATAAAAAATCCGCAAAATCATTGACTTCCTGAATATTTTTATCAGGTAATTGCATTATTTTATTGACCGTATTATCAATTAATGCCTTTCTATTCATGACGTTGAAGTTTCAATTAGAAAAAAATCATTGGTTGAACAAAAATACATAAAAGGAATGAAAATCCTTCCAGGTTTTTAAAACCTGGAAGGTTTGAAATCGCAAAGCATCCTTAATACCTGATCACTTTTTCAACTTCCGTACTACTCCCATGCCCGATATGCAGGAAATAAATTCCCGGGGACTGATCTTTCAGTGATAATTGATGCGATCGGCCCTCCGTGAGGATGGTCTCCCGGATCATAGCGCCATAAGCATTGTATATCCGTACATTGACCGGCCATTCCCTGTTTTTGGAGGAAAGGATCAGATGAAATGCTCCATTTGTCGGGTTTGGATAGATGTAACAGAACTTGTTGCCGGGTGGTTCCCGGTCGGACTCAAGCCCGGTGAAACCACCTTTTGTGATGGAAGAGTCGGACGCAACCAGCGGGTTGGACATGGTTTGCGGAACGCAATATTGCCCGTTGGATGTGATATATCCATGCATGTATCCCCCCTGAAACACTTTGGTGCCGGGCAGATATTTGATTTTCAGCCCGGCAATAAAGGTCGCGCTGCCCCCTGTCTGGACCTGGAAAAATGAAAGGCCTCCGACTGTAATGGTTTCAAGTGCATTGTAACACCGCACCTGACCTGAACCAACTATCTGGTCGTGAACCGAAAGTATAACAGGAACGCCGGCAGAGCCATAAAGGAATGAAACAGGTTTGATGTTGTTTCCCTCATTGCTTTCAACTACGATACCTGCGCCATCGGCCACGAAAATGATGTACCAGACTTGTCCGTCAGGTCCTGCCGGAATGAATAGTCTGCTGGTAACTGCTACAGACGCTCCCGGCCCGAGGGCACTCACAATCCCGAATCCAAGGTACTGATCAGACGGTGATTTGATACTGTCGGGCGAAAGAAAGTATTGCACCACGCTGGCCACGGCAGAGATAGTCCCGGTGTTTTTGATCATACAGTGCAAATCAGCCGAATCACCGGAAACAGGAATGGTATCATGGAACATCGAAGCTGACATGATCACCAGGTCGCGCGGAGGCAACGTCACCGTGATGTTGATGTTGTCGGTGGCAATACATGACAACGCATTGGTGACAGTCACCGAATAGTTGTGCAACCCGATACCGGCAGTGGCGCCGTTAACCGTGATGGTCTGGGTTATGTCCCCGGTGCTCCACAGATAGGAATATCCCGGTCCGCCGTCCAACACGATCGACTGGTCGGTGTAAATAGTGGTATCGTTCTGCAGGTGTACATAAGGGAACACTACCGTTTTGATGACACTGTCGAAACAGGCCACGTTGTGGGTGATCTTCAGCTTGCACTGGTAGATTCCGGGAACGGTATACTGGTGCGAAACACTTCCATGCGTTGTATTGTCAACAATGCCGTCGTTGTTGAAGTCCCAGGCATAAGTGGCGGCAGGGTCAACGTTGGTGGAGAGGTCGGTAAACTGCACCGGTGTGTTGATACAGGTTTGTACGAAACTGAAGTTGGCATCGGGTTGGGTGCATTGGTATACACCAAAGGTTGCCTTCTTGTACAAACTCCATTTTTTTTCTGAATCTTTCACCCGCACATACAAATTGTGTGTACCAATGGATGTGGCTCCCATCGGGATTCCACCATCCCATATTACCATATCGCCTGGAGTGATGCCGAGGGAGATGCCATTTCCAACACCCGGATCGGTATCCAGAAAATACTCTGCAGCAATAATGGGAGGCTGGATCGTTGTTATATCCTTCCGGGTTGTGTCGTAAATGTAAAAAGTTGCAGGGTAAATATGGCTCCATTTTCGAGATTGATCTGCAGCACGAGCCGCTATGTAATGAAATCCTACCAACATGGTATCCACGGTATAACCAAAGTTTACATCGACCATTTCCCCGGGTGTTACGGCAACTGTCGTGCCCTTTCCAACCCCGGGATCGGGTTTGGTACTGATATTAAGGTCAACAAAATATTCCGAGGAGGTTATGGGTGGCTGATTTACAACGATCGATCTGGCTTGGATATCAAAAACATAGAATGATTGTTGTGTATGAAAGCTCCATTTATGGAAAGTATCCATTACACGGATAAACAAAGTATGATAGCCCACAGCCAATCCTGTTAAATCACAACCTGTATAGTATTCAATGGTATCTGCCGCAGAAACGTTCAGTGGGGCACCCATTCCGATTCCCGGATCAAGATCGAAGAAATATTCGGCTGTCACGATATTTCCCGCTACAACCGGATGTGTTCCTACATTAAAACTTTTCACCACCGGACAATGCCCGTCGCTTACCTGCACTGTATAGCTTCCCTGTGAGAGGTTGGTGGCAAACATTGCGGTAGATCCTGACGACCACTGATAAACGTAGCTCCCGCTGCCTTCCGTTACTTCAACCCATGCACTTCCATTGCTATTTCCGGCACTGGCTTCAATCACATGTAAGGTTACCGTCGGAACCGGATAGCACTTTATTACCGCGACTTCCGATTTAACTTCAATTCCTGCCGGCGTTTTGAGCCAGCAATAGTAATTACCTGATGATTTGACATAAATTGAGCGGGTTGTTTCACCTGTTGGCCACCATTCATACATGTATCCGTCCGAAGCAGTCAGCTTGGTTGAATCTCCTGTGCAAAATGTTGTATTTCCCAGGATGGTGAGGGTAGCAGGCGGTGACGGCCCGACAAATACCTGCCTCAGGATGGAAGCCTTACAGGTATCTGAATTGATGACCGTGAGTTTGACATCATAATTGCCCGAAACAGCAAAGGTATGGGTGATATCCTTCGTGGTATATTCAATTGTGCCATCGTTGTTGATGTCCCACTGGAAGGCTGTTCCCGGAAGAAGATTCCAGGATGTGTTTGTTAATGCCACCGGTGTGCCGGCATTGGCAGTACCGGAATTAAACCCGGGTGTTGGTGTTGTACAAACAGTGTGAATTACATTGAATGCCAAACGTTTGTCAATGCCCCATTTGCCACCTTCATCCCTTGTGCGCACATAAACAAAGTGACTCCCGTCAGCTAAACCTGTGACCGGGAAGAAACGATCCAGGTTGATCAAATCACCGCTTGGGCTGAATGGAATAGCAATGCCATTGCCGGTACCAGGGTCGGTATCGAAAAAATACTCTGCCGCAATGATCTTTGGCTGAACCACAGGTGGAGGAATGTTTGAGACTCCATATACATACATCCGTTCCGCATCGGTCATGCTCCATCTGCCAAGGCTGTCCATAGCCCTGACCGACAGATCATGGTATCCCGGGATCAGCCCTGTAGTAACCGCAATGAAGTCTTTGACCACTTCATCTCCTTTGGTCAGGGGCACCGGAGTTCCTAGTCCTAAACCAGGATCCTGGTCGAAAAAGTATTCTGCTTTGACAATAGGTGGTTGAGATTTTGTTTCGCCGGAACTAACTGAATACACGTAAAACCGTTCATTCCGTATAAAACTCCATTGCCCGTAAGTGTCATGAACCCTGATATAGAGATCATGAAATCCGGGCAAGAGTGTCCCCATCGGCAAATAGGTTGCAAAATAAACTGAATCGCCTCCCGAAATGTTTATCGGAGTTCCATTTCCCAGACCGGGTTCGGTATCGAAAAAGTACTCCGCTCCGATAATGTCGCCAGGGGAAATCGGATCATTTACGATGGTGAATGTGCGGATTATGGGGCACCGTCCATCGCTGACGGTCAAAGTATAAATTCCTGCCGAAAGGTTGTTGGTGATAGAAAGTGTATTCCCGTCCGACCACAGGTAGGTATAGATGCCTGTCCCGCCCGATACATTGCATATCGCTGTTCCGTTCGCCTTACCATCGGAAGCATTGATGGTAACGACCTGAACAATTGGAAGTGGGTAAACCGTTACATGGATCACTCGCGAAAATCCCTGTACACCATAAGCATTTGTAAGTCGTACGGAATAATCGCCTGATCGGGTTACTGTGATGGATTGCGTAGTTTCATCTGAACTCCACTTATAACTGTATCCAGGCCCGGCAGTGATCTGAACCGAATTGCCATCACATAAGGTCAATGCACCAACAATTGTGAGGCTGGTGTCGATTACCGGGCTTACCACGACCTGGCGGGTCATGGAAGCATAGCAGGAATCAGTGTTTTTCACCGTGAGCCTGGCGTTGTACAGGCCATAAGCTGAATAGACATGATTCACATCAGGTGTCGTGTAGTCGATCACCCCATCACCATTCACATCCCACTGATAGGTTGCAGTTGGCGAAACGGAGGTGCTCAGGTTGACAAAGTGGGTAGGATTTCCGAGCAAATTTACCGTGTCTGCTGTGAAATTGACCACAGGGCAGGTGCAGGTGACATTTCTGACCAGGAAACTGGCACGTTGCCACAAACCGGTATATCCTTTCTCATCATAAGCCCTGAGATAAATATAGTGTGTCCCGGGTGTCAGTCCCGAAACCCGAAGATCCTGCGAAAGATCAATGGTGTCGTAGATGTTCGATTTGATCTTTGTGCCATTCCTGATGCCAGGATCGGTATCAAAGAAATACTCCGCCCCGGCGATGGACTTGTTCCTTTTAGACAAGTCAATTTTTCGGTTATCGTACACATAAAAGGACGATCCGGAATAAATACTCCACTTCCCCTTTGCATCACAGGCCCTCACAAACATATTGTAGAAACCGGTAGTCAGACCGTTGACAGGCATGGGGAAATCCGCTGTGATTTCATCTCCCCCTGTTATTGGTATATTCAGGCCTTTCCCGATTCCTGGGTCGGTATTAAAGAAATACTCGGCCCTGGCTACCGGTGGCTGAACAACCTGCGCCGGACCGGCAGATGAAGAAATGATGTAAAAGGTTGTACTCCGGTCAAGGCCCCATTTTCCATAAGTGTCTCGCGTTCTGACGTACAGAGAGTGAAATCCTTCCCCAAGACCGCCCAATGGAATATTTGTCAGGAAATCGATCGTATCAGCTGCCCAGGTATTTATGGGTATCCCATTTCCGGGGCCCGGATCAGTATCAAAATAGTACTCCGTCTTTAAGAGATTTCCTACAGCAACAGCTTCATTTGTGACCGTGAACTCCCTGATAACCGGGCAATGACCATCAGAAACTGTAATGGAATAATTGCCACCCGACAATCCATTCAGGATCGGGGAGGTTGCACCGTTTGACCAGAGAAATGGAAACTGGCCCGGACCGCCGTTTATCTCCACCCAGGCAGATCCGTTGGCAGAACCACCTGTGGCATTGTGGTAAGTTAGCATCACTTGTGGAACTTCATACACATCAACATGCACCGTTACAGATTGGATGGAGATTCCGTAGCTGTTTTTAACCCAGCAAAAGTAATTGCCGCCAGTCTTCACCTTAAGTGCCCGGGTTATCGCCCCGGTTGACCATTCAAAGGTGGTGCCTTCCTCATAATTGTTGGAGGTTAGGATTACCGAATCACCCATGCAAAGACTGGTTGATCCTGCAATGAGCACTTCCGGACTGGGCATGGGACCGGTAACAACATCCCGGATCTTCATGGTTTTGCAGACAGGTGTATTTTCTACGATCAATTTGATCTTGTAATATCCCGCGGAGGTGAAGGTATGTGTGATATCCTTGGTAGTATATTCGATCGTACCATCGTTGTTGATGTCCCATTTATATTGTGTAGCTCCGGTAACGTTGGTGGAAAGGTTCGTGAAATGACATGGCGTACCGAAAGTAACGGTATCAAACAAATAATTAGCCACCGGCAGGTTGCAGGAGGATGTATCTACATGGAACCTGGTTCGTTGCGCCAGCCCCCACTGTTGGTTTTCGCTCAGGGCCCGGATATAGAGGTAATGATACCCTGTATCAAGACCCATGACACTGAGATAACGGGAAACATCGACCGTGTCGCCCCGGATGAGCGGCAGGGGAGTTCCCATGCCCTGGCCGGGATCGGTGTCGAAGAAATATTCAGCTTTGGCAACCGCGAAGTGTCCTGGCAACATCAGCGACCGGTTTTGTGTGTCGTAGATGTAAAACCATGTTGACATCGCGATACCCCAACGCCCGATGGCATCACGGACCCGGACATTGAGGATATGGTATCCGGGTGGCAAACTGCCGGTTGAAAAGCTGAAATCTTTCACTGCGGTATCTCCGGGTGTAAGCACCACAGGCGTGGCAAGGCCCACACCCGGGTCGGCATCCACAAAATACTCCGCTCGCGTGGGTACCTGTGCATGCGATGTAGCCGCTGCCATCAGAAGCAGCAGCAGAACCCAAAGGATTCGATTTTTCATTTGAAAAATCTTAATTCTGTTTCCGGGCCTTGAAATGAACATTCAGGGTTCCGCCAGCCGGAACGGAACTGCCATTTGGAAGGGTCAGTTCCATCATCTGAGGGAAATAGGGATTGGCCCCAACCTCAAAGGGTGCCCAACCTCCATAAATTCCGATGTCGGATCCGTCGGTACCTGCATTATATCCCGGTGAAGCCGGATGTTGCAAATGAAAATCGTAGGTATAACTGAACCCGACTCCCCCGGCCAGCGGATAATTAACAAATAAAGGATTTGCATTGATGATATTTCCGCTTCCAAGATTACCAGTGCCGGGAATATTATTATTCAGGCACATGAATGTAAGATTTTTTGTCAAAACACATCCCGTGCCTCCCTGGGGTTCGGCAGCATAAAAAATGTTGTTTTCAATGATCATGTTTGATAAAGAGCCAAAACAGGAATAAAGTTTATTAATAAAAACGTTGTTTCTAATGTTAATATTTGTAAAATCAGTAGGATTGTAACCTTCGAAATTAATAAATGGTGAGGAATTCGTAGAGGTTATTCCGTTAAAAATATTGTTGTGAATATAAATATCTTTGAAATGCCCATGCCCACTAGTATTATAACTGGCAAAATAAACAGTTCCCGAAATGATGCAATTTCGAATAGTGTCATTTTTAAACAATTGTTCAAGGTAGGGACTGCCAGTACTATAGAAAAAATAAAAACTACTAAGAATTTGACACCTTTCAAAAACAATATTACTGCATAATGCTGTTGTTGAATTACTTCCTGAAAACGATCCGGTTAAATAGGTATTTCCAGTTATAATAAAACCCATGATCTTAGATCCACTGGCACCTATATACAGGTTTGTCCTGTATAATGTTACATTCCCCAAAGTCGAATTATTCCCATACGGATTGTGGTAACCGGCACCCACAAGGACTAACCTTTTTCCAAACGAAATGTTTCCATAAGAGGTTGCTGAACCGGCAACCATGATGGTATCATTAATTGCTGCGGCATCGATGGCTGTTTGCAAATTGGTATACTGCCCCGGGCTGCTGGGGTTGTTGCTTACCGTCCACGTGGCAGCCTGCAGGTTGAGGGTCATCGAAACAAAAAGTAACAGTAAGAGGGTAATTTGTCTTTTCATGGCTTAGTAGATTTGAGGTTTGTAAAATGAAACAGTTATCAGGTGTAAGAAATGGAGGCAGACCTAATGGTTGGGAGAGAGGTCTTTTGAAAATCGTCCGAAAGATAATAAAGAAAACCACCGAAATCCAAATATGTATCAATCGGAATAATAAATATCACCTAACAATCTTTGTGCATATTATGCAGAATTAAAATCTAACTATCATGAATTCAGTGAAATGAAAAATTGTTCATTTTCATTCTGAATTTCGACCTGGGGGAAGCTGAATACAGGTAGAGAAAGGTATTTATTATTACTGCTTATCTCTTTCAGTCAAGTTGGAATTTTAGCAACTCAAGTTTCGGATTGAAGTATTCGGTTAAAACACAGCCCCGAATGGGGCCGTAATCTGTTATACTAGAAAAGGGATAAAAACCTACATTTCATAAACCTTTTCAAAGAAAACCATTCTATATGCCAAATATTATGAAACACCTGTTATTCAACTGGTAAAACAGTAAATTGGTAAAGGAATCTGTTTAGTAGAACTTCCCTTACCACCTTACCGTTTTACCCCCTTGCCGTTATATAAATTCCATTTGGCAATCACCAGTTTTTCCCAAATAATTAACCAAAAATACAACTCCGAATTAAATTGAAGGTTTCAGACACTGTCAGGTCTAAAAGACCCTGACAGGTCTGAGTTTCCGAAACCTGACAGTGTCTGTAAGACCTGTCAGTGTTTAAAAAGACAAATACCGATTCCATATTCTTGAAGATTTGGAACTTGGATTTTTTAAATAATGTACTATTTTATCCCGTTTTGAGTATAGCGATGGGTGTAGCCCGTCGCGAAGAGCATAGCAACCTTGATGACAGGCCGGTAAGGGCGTAATCAATTACGCCATTTCAGGGCTGCAGACAGGGAGGTTTCGGGACGATTTCGGGACAAAGCTGAATCCTAAGTGAATCCTAAGAGAATGCTAAATGAATACTAAAAGGGAGAACGCTGGGAGAATTTCGGGAGAAAGATGGGAGAAAGCAGGGAGAACGATGGGAGAAGGATGGGAGAAGGATGGGAGAAAGCTGCGAAAAGCAGGGAGAAAGCAGGGAGAAAGCAGGGAGAATACGGACTCTCGGTATTTGGCTTTTTAAACACTGACAGGTCTTACAGACACTGTCAGGTTTCGGAAACTCAGACCTGTCAGGGTCTTTTAGACCTGACAGTGTCTGAAAAGGTTTCGGAAACTATGGCTGTCCCATCAATTTTGGAGAAAACATGAAGTTTTTTTCGATGATTCGCACCATAAATTAAAAAGTAGGTGCGAAATTATTTCCCGGAATCCGACTGTTAAACCTTCCAGGTTTTTAAAACCTGGAAGGTTTACCCCCCACGGTCACAACGCCATCAGTGAAGTCATGTTTGAGGTAGCCCGGAATGCCCGGAGGCTCAGCGGATAACCCGGATAATTTTCCCGGAATCTTTTGTATTTCGAAGGATTGTAGCCGGTTTCGTCAAAGCTGGTCTTATTTATGATAAAGATAATTACCATTTGCGAAATGAATATTATCCGATAATAATCATTTCGCAAATGAAAATTATCCGATTTTGTATATGGATAAGCATTATAGTTTCTTCTGTCGGCTGGCTTTTTACATTCAAAAACATTCGATCATAATCTGAATATAATGCGTATATTTGAAAAGTTTCTGGTATAATCTGAAGTTTATGATTCTACGTGACCGTTATTTAAAGCAAATCGCCCCATTTATTGGTAAGCCTGTTATTAAGGTTATCACAGGAATTAGGCGATGCGGGAAAAGTACTTTTCTGAAAATGATTTGTAATTCATTGCTTGATAAGAAAGTGCCGCCAGAGAATGTCATCCTGATCAATAAGGATTCCCTGGATTTTGATTTTATCAGGAATTACCAGGAGTTGAACGACTATGTGAAGAAACGGTGTCAAACCATCTCAGGTGTAATATATTTATTTATTGATGAAGTCCAGGAAATTGAAGGATGGGAAAAAGCCGTGTCAGGATTCCTGGCAGACAATACTGCTGATTTGTTCATCACCGGTTCCAATTCAAGATTATTATCCTCGGAATTGGCCACCTACATCTCAGGCCGGTACATTGAGTTTAAAATGTACCCGCTCACATTCTCCGAGTTTATGCAGTTCAGGGGGAATAAGGCTGCTGACAATGTTGAAGATGAATTCGGTTTATTTATGAAATATGGCGGATTTCCCGGCATTCATCACATGGAATATGATGACGAGGTGATTGGACAGTATGTCTCCGCATTGTATAACACCATCTTGCTTAAAGATGTAGTTGCAAGAAACGGAGTTCGGGATATTGCGCTGCTTGAACGGATTGCAAAATTCACGGCCGATAATTGCGGAAACATTACTTCTGCAAAAAAGATTGCTGATTATATCAAGTCGCAAAGGATCAAAGGTTCGGTAGATACAGTGCAAAGTTATCTCAGCATGTTCACCAGTGCCTTTATTTTCTTCAGGGTCAGCCGGTTTGATATCAAAGGAAAACGGTTACTTGAAATCCATGAAAAATATTACGCAGGAGATATAGGTTTAAAACACAATCTTCTTGGATATAAAATCGGAGATATTTCCGGTCATCTGGAGAACATTGTTTACCTTGAATTGCTTGCCAGAGGGTATAAAGTTGAAATTGGAAAGTACAATGAGCGCGAAATTGACTTCATCGCCTCCACCGGGAATGAACATCTGTATATCCAGGTGGCTTATTTATTGCATGATCAGAAAACAATCGACAGAGAATTTGGTGCTTTGGAGATGATCAATGATAATTTCACGAAATTGGTTTTATCCATGGATAAATTTCATGATGCCAACCGGAATGGCATAAAATGGATGAACCTGATAGAATTTCTCATCAAATCCGACTATTAAACCTTCCAGGTTTTCAAAACCTGGAAGGTTTGAAATCAGCCGCCTATTGCTTCACCACCTTCTGAACCTCGGAAATCCCGGCGGAGACCACTTTGACAAGATAAATCCCGGATGGTTCGCCCGATAAAGTGAAAACATGCCTGCCGGTTTCGGGGAGGGCCTGTGTGAGGATTTTTTCTCCCAGGATGCTGTAAACTTCCACATAAACCGGTTTCCCGTCGGCCGGGCTGGTGAGTGAAAGGGTAAAGGTGTCGGTGGTGGGATTGGGGAAGATTCGAAAATATTTAGTGGTTGCCATTTCAGGTTCTTTCGGGGTTTCCTGGTTTGTCTCTTCAGGATTTGGCCCCAAATCGCTTTTCATGTAACCGCAGTATTGGCCGTTGGTTGAAATTTGCCCAAGCAGATATCCTCCCTGCTCCACTGAGGTGCCCGGATAGAAACGAATATTCTGACCGGCAATCAGGTTGATATGTCCCCCGTTTTTAACTTTGAAAATCGTTCCGTTTCCGGCCACGGTGATGGTTTGGACGGCATCGTAACAGGTTGCCTCCGTTGCCTCCACTGTTATATTTTGTAAATTGGTATTCCCTTGTACCAAAGGGGTCATATACATCCGGAACCTCGGTTGATATGTATAAGCGCTTCCGGCAGTGGTGCTGCATCCGGACGTGCTGGCGCCATTAAAATGATCGTGAAAAATGCTGCCGGAGCAACACCATGCCGATACCGGAACATCTCCAGAATAACTGTCATTGTCAAAGCAAATTTCCACCAAAAGGTTGGTGGTGTCATAATAAAATGGCGTTTGCAGGGTAATCATATTCCAGTTCATTTCACGGGTTACATGATAATCGCCGGAATAAACCGTTGTCATGCCATTCGATACCCAGTTGGGCAGGGATTGTTGGGCTGTGTTTTTTAACTTAATCTGAAAATTATGCATAACAGGTGCCATGGATATCGCAATGGGAACATAAAAGCCAATTTGAGTAATCATGCCGGGATATGCCCCTGCATATAACATATCGTTTTGTCGGTAAATCATCTGTGTTCTTGCATCCATGCTGCCTGTGGTGTAAGGATAGTTTACAGATCCTGAAGCAGAATAGCCCACCGTCAGATAGCCTGGCAATGGAGGGCCACAGGAAGTGACATGAACAAAATCCAACAAACAATCAGCGGTATTGTCATTGGCAGCTTTAAACAGGAAAGCGATATATATGGCAGGTTGTCCGACAGCTTCCTGTGGAAGATTTACGGTTTTTAAATACCAGCCAGTTACACTGTTAGCAACATATCTTGGAAATGAACCTGCGGTAATCCAGGTGTTCCCATCTGTTGACCACTGAAGTTCAACGCCGTCGGATGCCCAGGAAGCAAGAGAACTCTGGTACCAGGCAAAATCAACCGATACATTGGCCATGCCGATCGTAGAAATGGGAATGATTCTTTTTAACCTTGCCCGCTCATTCTGCCCGGCAGCACAGGATGCGAATTTTATAAAATAGGTACTGTCATAAGGTTGGGTAACCAGCGGGCATACCGGATTCTGGTATGCTAACGTAATCAGGGGCATTCCGGTAGGGTTGACAAGGTTTTCAATAGTCCATGTGGTTGGATAAAAGTAATAGCGTTCAAAACTGTCGGTGAAAACAGTTCGTTTGCCAATCATAACTGTTGATGGTTGTGATGGAACCGATTCAGCTGAGCCGTACACCGCTTTTATGGTATAGGTGTGCTCACAAAAAGGCACATTATAATCATCGTAATATTGGCTGTACCAGGTTGGTAACAAGGAGGTGTTAATTTTCACATTGTCACGGTAAACGTTAAATCCGCTAAGGCCGGTTTGGTCGCCCGGGGAATAGAAATACAATTGTACGTGCTGCAAAGGTGGAGCCTGAACATTGGCCATAACCCAACCCACTGGTTCCATTGACTTATAGGTGTAGGCTTTAATACACAAATCAAGCATATAAGGCGTTCCCCCGCCCACGGCATCCCAGGTAATTCCATCCCCGCTCATCCAGCATTTTCCGGTTTGAATGGTGGCATTGGTAGAATAACCCGGAGAGACCATCTCTGTAGGGATGGGATTGTTGCAATCGGGTGTTGTATATTTCACCTTTATATAATAGTCATTCCCGGATACCAGGTTAAAATATTCGTAATTCGGTATGCTGAAGCTGTAATAACCGGGATAGGGACATGACTGATTGGGAATCGAGAGAAGGAGATTTGAGAGGGCAGTGCCGGTAAAGTTATCATAGATTTCAATATCAACCGTTGAATTTCCTGCCACCACCCAGGTGCCGATTCTCGAAAGGCCATTGTCGTTGGTGGCCACAAACTTCATTAAACCATAAGCCTCTGTGGTTCCGTACCCCCAGCTTTGGACCCATCCCAGGTCATCATACGAGTACACGGTTGAATTGGAAAGATATGGTAATCTGTTGATGTCAGGAAAAAAGGCATTTTCTGATAAAATCCTGGTGTCATTGTATGAAATGTAAAAGTAACCGCTTTCGCCCCAGGAGGAGCCAAAGGAATTCTTGGCGATCCAGGCCCCGGCACCCCCGGCGGTCACTTTACTGTCATTCCAGCCAACGAGTGTCACCGCATGGTTGGCAGCCAGGGTACCACTGTAATAGTAGGTAAAATTGGAGGAATTATAGGATGAACTTGTCCAGTACATGGCACTGTAAAGTGAATGCTGATTGTAAATTTCCTGTTTGATCGTTTGCAGGTCATTTGGAAGAAACCGGATATCAGAAACATAAGCCAGCGGGGTTAATCCGGTTAGACACGATTGAACCGATGGATTGTATGGGTCGGTAGTTTCAGATACCGGTCCCGACATGCGTGTGAGGTAAGCAGTGGCCATTTTCATCGTGCCGCCTGAACAAGGTCCCTTGCTGAAACCATGACAGTTTTTCAGGTTGTTTTCGGAGAGGCTGGTATCGCTATACCCTTGTTTTTTCCATTCATGTTCAAGCGCCGCCATGGCGGCGAAAGCCCAGCCTGCGGTACAGTTCCCCTGGTCTTTCACAGATGTCTTTGCCCAGCTGTAAGAACGTAAATCATAAACGGCAGGCAGCACGAGTGGATTGGAACTATTATCGGTGTTTTTTGCCGGGAAATAAGGGGTGGCTTGCGGGATTTCCGGATTACCAGAGGCTTGTTGTGGTGTTTTTTGATTCCAGGCTGTCAATGCCACTAAGAAAAATGACCAACAAATCGCTAACCTTTTCATAATAGTATTTTTACAGAATGAAAAAAAGCAGGTTCAGCTCTGGATCAATAAGTGGCAGCATAGCGGGGTGTAAAAATCATCCAGGGATTTGATTGTAAATATACGTAAAAAAAAATAAAAAAGCGAATGCTTCCAAAACACTTCCGGGTATTAAAATCCCGGAAGTGTTTTAAACGCCAGACTATTGCTTCACTACTTTTTGAATTTCTGAAATTCCATCGGATACAATTTTTACCAAATAAATCCCGGATGGTTTTCCCGACAAATTGAAAACGTGCCTGCTGGTTTCAAGGAGGGTGGTTGTGAGGATTTTTTCTCCCATGATGCTGTAAACTTCCACAAATATCGGTTTCCCGTCAGCCTGCCTGTTGAGTGCAAGGGTAAAACTTCCGGTTGTGGGATTGGGAAATATCCGGAAAAATTGAGTATCCGCTCCAACCGGTTCCTGGGGCGTATCCGGGTAAGTTTCTTCCGGATTTGCAACCAGTCCGTTTTTCAGGCTGCCGCAGTATTGGCCGTTGGTGGCAATATACCCGTGCAGATAACCGCCATCCTGAACGGAAGCGCCAGGGTAAACCCTGATATTCCGCCCGGCAATCAAGTCGGCATGCCCTCCGTTATTAACGTTGAAACTAGTGCCGTTTCCGGCCACAGCAACGGTTTGTATGGCATCGAAACATTTTGTTTGTGCAGATTGAACGGTTATATTCTGCACACTGGTGCCAGGTTGTACAACGGGTGTCAGATAGATGCGAAACCATGGCTGATATGGTGAGATACTCCCGTCCGTGGTGTTACATCCCGAAGTCACGGCACCGTTGAACTGATGATGGAAAACGTTTGAACAACAATAACTGGCAACGAATGTGTGATATGAGTAGCTGTCGTTGTCAAAGCAAATTTCCACGAGTAGATTGGTGGTATCGTATAAGAATGGTGTTTGCAAGGTAATCATCTGCCACCCTGACCCTGGACTGTAACTTAACTGGTAGTCGCCTGAATAAACCGTTGTTAATCCGCCTGTAACCCAGTTTGTCGGAGAACCCAGGGAGGTGTTTTTCATCTTTATCTGAAAATTATGCATGACCTGGAGTGAAGGTGTGGTTAATATATAAAAGCCGATTTGGGTGATCAGGCCGGGATATCCGCCAGCCGCTAATATATTGCTTTGCTGATATATCATTTGTGTTCTTGAATCCATATTCCCAGTGCTGTAAGGATAGGTTGAAGAGTATCCTCCGTTGAAGCCCAGAAGCAGGTAACCTGGCAGGGGTGGGCCACAGTTGGAGAGCTGGATCAAATCCAGCAGGCAATCGGCCGTATGGTAGCCGGCGTTGAACTTGAAAGCAATATAGAGTGAAGATTGTCCCAGTGCCTCTGCAGGAAGGTATACGGCCTTTTGCTTCCAGCCTGATACGCTATTGTACCTTAAAAAGGAAGCGGCAGTATTCCATGTAATTCCATCGGTTGACCATTGCAGATCAACTCCGTCGCTGCCATAAGATGCAACGGAACTCTCATACCAGGCAAATTGAATTTTTACATTGTTCAACCCAAGGGTGGAAATGGGAATATTTCTTTTTAAACGTACAATCTCATTCTGGTATGCACCGCAGGAAGCAAATTTCACCATATAACTACTGTCGAAGGCACCTGGAACAGAGGGACATGTTGAATTTTGCGTGATATAAGTGATCAGGGGATTCCCTGAAGGATTGTAAATATTTTCGATGTCCCATCCGTTCGGATTGTTGTACATCCTTTCAAAACTCTCCCTGAAGAAGGTTTGGTTTCCAATCATAACAGTCAGTGAATCAGAATCAATAGATTCAACCGTACCGTAAACCGATTTTACTGTATAGGAATGTTCACAATAGGGGATATTGTAATCATTGTACATGGTTTGATTTACGGGCAATGGCGTTTGGTTTAGCAGAATGTGGTCCCTGTATACATTGAACCCTGAAAGGCCTGTACGGTCGACGGGAAGAGCCCAGTAAAATTGAAAATGCCGCATGGGTGGATAAGTGCCAAGCGGAGAAAGATAAAGGGGCCGTTCCATGGATTTATAGGAAACTGCTTTAATGCAAAGATCAAGCATATATGGGGTCCCGCCACCTACCGCATCCCAGGTGATTCCATCCCCGCTCATCCAGCCTTTTCCGGTTTGTATGGTGGCACCGGTAGAATTCGGTGTGACCATTTCTGAGGGGATGGGGTTGTTGCACCCGGGGGTTGAATATTTCACCTTGATATAATAATCATTTCCGGGGATCAGGTTTAAAACGCCGTAATCAGCAATTCTGAAGCTGTAATAACCTGGATAATTGCATGTTTGATTGGGAATGGTCAATAGGAGGGACGAAAGGGTTGCTCCGTCAAAATTGTCATAAATTTCAGCACTGATCGTCGAACTCCCGGAAACCACCCAGGTCCCTATGTGGGAGAGGCCGTTATCGTTGGTGGCGGTAAATTTCATCAAACCGTAAGCCACCTCACTTTCGTACCCCCAGCTCTGGATCCATCCCAGGTCATCATAACAATAAAGTGTGGAGTTTGTGTGGTAAGGAATTCTGCTGTAATAGGGGAAAAAAGCATTTTCTGAAAGAATCCTGGTATCATTATATGAAATGTAAAAATAGCCGTTTGTTCCCCACGACGATCCATAAGAATTCTTGGCAATCCAGGCACCGGTTCCTCCTGATGTCACCTTGAGGTCATCCCAGCCTACAAGGGTCACTGCATGGTTTGGCACAGCGGTTCCATTGTAATAATAGGTGAAATTGGAGGAATTATATGATGAATTTGTCCAATAAAGTGTGCTGTAAATAGCCTGTTGATTGTAGAGTTCCTGTTTGACTGTTTGTACTATATTTGGAACAAACCGTATGTCGGAAACAAAGGCCAGCGGGGCAATTCCGGTCAAACAAGGTTGAACCGTCGGACTGTATGGGTCGGAAGCCTCTGAAACCACTCCCGAACTGCGTGTAAGACAGGCGGTGGCCATTTTTATGTTGCCACCTGAACACGGGGCCCGGTTGAAACCATGACAATTTTTAAGGTTGTTCTCTGAGAGGGCCGTGTCACCTAACCACTGTTTTTTCCATTCGTACTCAAGGGCGGAGATGGTGGCAAAAGCCCAGCCGGAGGTGCAATTGCCCTGGTCTTTCACTGACGTCAGACGTCCGTATGGCCGCAAATCAAAAGCAGAGGGTAAGACCAGTGGGCTTGAAATGTTTTGGTTGTTGTCATCCGGGAGGCGGGGGTTGATTTTAAAAACGTCCGGATTTGCTGAAGCTGGCTGTGGCGTTTTTTGGCTCCATGTTGTCAGTGCAACAAATACCAATGAAATACAAAGCGTTGTATTCTTCATAATATAATTGTTACTTAATGAAACAATAGTTTGTTCAGCTCTGGATTACGAAGGGGCAGGGAATGATAAAAATCATCAAGGGAATTCGGCGTAAATATAAGATGAAAACGGAAGAATGTCAAGTCCCGGCCCCAACTTTTCCCAACCCCACCTTTCAAGGTGGGGCCCATGGCTGGTGTTTAGTGTCCTGTTTCTGAGGGTCTGAGGCTAATGTCCGGTGCCCGGCGACTGGTGTCTGCTGGCTGGTGTCCGAGTGCCCGGTGTCTTGTATGCGGTGTCTGATATCCGCTGGGTAATACCCTGTGTCCGGGAGTGTGTAAAACAAAAGAGGCCGTCCTTTTGGGACAGCCTCTAAGATTAAAATCGTTTTCGGTTAAGCTTATACCAGTTTAACATTTACAGCATTTAATCCTTTTTTACCTTCGGTCAGGTCGAATGTTACTTCGT
>CAIQUS010000233.1 GCA_903875045.1 uncultured Bacteroidales bacterium | reverse complement strand
GGTATTGGGGCTTTTTGTATCTTTACTCATGGAAAGGTTTGTTTTTGCTTGGTAGCCTCAAAGATAGTAAATATCAATGAGTTAACAAACTTTTCCTATTTTTTATGAATAATTCAGGCTAAATTTATGGCGCATATGAATCGAAATAACAGCAAAATTATGTTCAGCGAGGCATGTTTACGCTCATATGGCATGAAAATACATATGCTAACCTTTAAAATTATGAAAATATGAAAACTAAATTTTTGATTTTATTAATTTTGGGATTTGCTTTGTTTTTTTCATCAAAAGCCCAAGATCAACTCAATACAATAATTGATATTGACAGTAATGTCTATCAGACAATTACCATTGGAAAGCAGATTTGGATGAAGAAAAATTTGCATGTAACCAAGTTTAGAAATGGTGACCATATTTTTGAAGCCAGTACAGTTGAAGAATGGATAAAAGCTTATAAAGATAAGGAACCCGCTTGGTGTTATTACGAAAACCATCCTGGTTATGGAAAGTTTTATGGTATATTGTATAATTTTTTTGCAGTTAATGATCCGAGAGGATTAGCGCCAGAAGGATGGCATGTCCCTTCAAATGAAGAGTGGACCATTTTAACAGATTTTCTTGGAGGTGCGAAAATTGCAGGGAAGAAAATGAAAACTGAACTTTTGTGGGCACAAACCAGGGGGTCAAAAAGCAAAGTTGGCACTAACGAAAGTGGTTTTTCTGCTCGACCTGGTGGCAATCGCGACTGTAACTTCGGACCTATCAACAGCTCGGCGGATTTTACGGACTTTGGTTATGCATCATATTGGTGGAGTTCCACTGAAGACTCCAACTTTGGAGTTAGTGGTGCCTACTTTCGAGGTCTGAGTACTAATTATATAAAAGTGCTTAAAGGAAACTATAATAAGGGAGGTGGTTTTTATGTCCGCTGCATCAAGGATTGAGGTTCGCCATGAGCGCGAAGCAGCGAATGGAGCACATCAATCTTTCACACATCGGGCAGAACAACTTAATTCCTTATTACCCCAAAATTTTCCTGTCAATTTAAGCATATAGAGTAAATCTCTGCGCAGAGCATTTGATGGGTCATACTCGGTCGAAGTATGAAAAACAGCATAAATAGATAAATTTGAGAAGTTTGAAGGAGTATCCCAGTTGCCTCCCGGAAGGGCAGTAAACCCACTAAAGTTAGTTGCTCCTTCGTTTGGTGTATTCCACAATCCATTTTCCAACTGAATTGTACCTCTGGATTTCATTTTGCCTCCTGCATCAGTTCCTCTCCAACCAGTAATTGAACAATTAACAGATTCATCCAGGTATGTTTCCAACTGGCACCATTCAGCATCTGAAGGTATATGCCAGCCGTAGGGGCAAATACCCTGCCTGCCACTTGGATTTGAATTGCTGGATGTTGAATAATTCATTAGCTCATCCCATTGATACAATCCGCCATATATAGCGCAATTTGATTCTGAATTATTATAACAATACTTCTCAATGAGATCGTTGTCGGTTTGATATGTTGGGGCATTTATTTTGGTGCCTACATTAAGATTCTCTTTCATCCAGCATTGATCTCCTATAAGTCTCGTACGATAAATTTTTCCATCCCGGCTATCGGTCAGTGGCTGGCAGTTTGCCGGACAACTGTTGGTTGATTGTATTAATACTGCCGAAACTGATACGCCGCATGAATTGTAAGCCCAAACATATCTGGTATAGGAGTTCCCGCAATCTAAACCAAATTCCGTCATGGAAATAGCTGTTCCCATATCTGTTGCATTGCTATAATTGTTTGCAGAATTCCATTTATATCCTGTGGCTCCCTCCACTGCATTCCAGTTCCAGGTGATATCATAAGAGGATGGAGAATTAATTCCAGATGTCGACGCAGGCGGAAGAATGCACGACGTCATTAAATTCCACACACCGTTATTGTAACCCAAAAAACCACCGTTTCCGTTAATACCACAATCAGTACAATATACAAACAACCCATTTACTGGATTAGCGATCGAATTTATTTGAACGTGAGTCATTCGTGGCAGAAGGAACCCCTTGTTTGATGATTTCACATCAAGTATTGCCGATGGATCAGGTGCACTGTTGTCGGTATTGATGCCTACTTGGGCAATGGCAGTAATCGCCATCCACAAGAAAGCAACGCACAAAACGAATAAGTTTCTCATGGCTTTTAAGGTCTTTTATAAGGCAAATATAAGTCATTGATTGTGAAAAAGCAAACAGTAGCATGGGAGTCTTGAAATCACTACTCATTATATTATCCGCTTAAAGCCACAATGAGGTACAAATCCTCAAATCGCATAACCCCTCTCATTTTCAGAGACTCTAAACCTAATTTAGTATGTTACACCCACTTGAAAAAGAAACGACCCTCAGGGTCATTGCTAACATCCTGGAGGCATGCAGGGATATTAAACTACTGTCCCCTGAAGCCTATAGATGGCTTCATCTTCGCGCCGGCTTCATTGCTCATTATGACCTGGAAGGTTTTATCGAGGAATACCAGACCAGTCAAAACCTGCGTGATAATATCCTGGCCAACCAGATTCACAACACAAGCTGCAACCGTAGTAGGAAAGACAGAGATTACCCCTACTACTTGCAGCAATGTGAGATTTATCAGCAGATTGTAGAACGGCTCCTTGCCGATCCCCAGCAATTCAAACAGAAGAAACGTACCGATGAATTCTGTGTCGAATTATCAAAGGAAAAGACAGAGGAAATTCACAAGCTGACCCTTATCACCAAACGAGGGACATCTTCAGTGTTTTGTGACAAGAACTTCCTGATCAGCCTTCAAAACAACATCAACCATCATTTAAAATCCTGTGAGACATGAATGCATTTGATAAACGAATCCTTCAATTCAAGGGAGGAGAGATTGAAGTACAAGACAACGTAACTGTTGGTGGTACGATTATCAGCAACACCGATGATGACAGGGTAATCTATGTCGATGAACCACTGGACTTGTTCATGATCGGAAAGGAGCTGCAGCGTATTGCCATGCTGAAGGATCCTTCCATAAATCCATTCCACCATGCAACTTGATCTATTTCAACAGCTATTCCGTAATACCCCATTCAAAATGAAAGAATATAGAAATACCGTTCCCATGCTGATGTGGTGCGAAGATGACAAACCGGCCACAAAGTTCCTGCTCAAAGGCAGAATGGCATTATCAGATTCAGAACTGCTCTCAATCCTTATTGGAAACGATGGTTCCCGAAACAGGTCATGCCTGGATTCAGCACGGCGAATTCTGAACCATAGCGCCGATAACCTTGGTGAGATCGCCAAATTATCAGTTAATGACCTGGTCAAGACAGGGAATATCACCATGGCGCAGGCCACAAGGGTGATTACAGCCTTTGAAATTGGTCGCCGGCGTAGTGCCTCAGAAGTTGTTTTGAAAGAAAAGATATCGACTTCAAGGAATGCATACGAAATCTTCAGATCAGTTTTAACCGACAAGCCTTATGAAGAGTTCTGGATTATCCTGCTTAACAGGGCAAATAAGGTAATACAGAAAGTTCAGATCAGTGAAGGGGGAATTTCCGGCACTGTTGTGGATCCGAAGAAAGTCTTTAAAATCGCTTTGGATAACCATGCCTCCTCCGTAATCCTTGGTCATAATCATCCTTCGGGGATGGTAAATCCAAGTGAAGCTGACCAGAAAATCACCAAGAAGCTCGTTAATGCCGGAGTACTTTTAGAAATCACGGTACTGGATCATATCATCCTTGCCAATGATCAGTTCTACTCCTTCGCTGATGAGGGAGCGTTATAACATAACCTCCCTGCAATATGTCAACGAACTCACAGGACGAACTCTCTGAAGCAACTGAACCCGAAGCTCCTTCATTTGAGGAGCTTAAAGATAGACTATCTGAAATATACGCTGAAGGTGATTTACAGCAAACATATATCAGGTTCACCTGGTATCTGAAGAACATGACCATCGGGGACAAGCCATTAACATCGGACTTTCTTTTAATGAAGTTTAAGCAGCATATCGAAGAGTGGAATCTGATGTATGGAGCAAAGCTTGGAACCCAATACTTTCCTACAAAGGCCTATGCCCTGAGAAAGAACTTTTATGATTTCATGGGTGAAAAGTTTTATGAAAGGGAGTTCTTAACCAATGTTGGACAGGGGGAGAGAAACAAGTACCTCTTCGGGAACTTTACGACAGATTATCTTAAAAAACAGCTCGAAAGATTCAGAAAGGGACTCCCGGATGAAACGGACTAATTTCAGGATTGTAAAAAAGTCAACCGCTAATCTGATTTTTAATCCGGATAAGTGTCAGCCAAGTGCTGTTGACTTTGAACAGGCGATCCTTGGCAGCGTAATGCTGGAGCCTCAGGCAGACCATGTAAAGACGATTCTGCAGAAACTCTGGCCGGAACATTTCTATCTGAAAAGCCATCAGCTTATTTTTAATGCCATTAGAAGCCTTAATGAACAGGGCTTCCCTATCGACATTCTCACAGTTACGGAAGAGTGCAGGAAAAATGGCGTTTTGGAGTCGGCTGGTGGACCCTATGGAATAACGATGCTGACGTCACGGATTTCAAGCACGGTAAATATCGATTACTGGTTCCGGATTGTTTATCAGAAGTATCTTCAAAGGGAGATCATCCGTATTGGACATCAGAAGGCAGATCAGGCTCAAAGGGATTCAGCCGATGTATTTGATCTGTTGGAGCAGTTCATTAACGATCTTGAGAAACTTGATCCACTTTTATTTGAAACAGTCTGTACAACAGCGGACCGGCTTGCCGGTGAGATGATCGCGGAGTTGGAACTTGTCCAGTCCCATAAGTCAGATGGATTAACCCCGCCTGTGATGGTTTATGATCTGGGATGGCCCCGGTTTGACGAGGTGGTTTCTCTTGGTAAAGATAAGATCATCCTTATTGCAGGTGCTGCTTCGGCAGGTAAATCAAGGTTCATCCGTACCATCATCTACCGGCTTCTTGAACGCTACATTGATATTTCAGTATGCTGGATAACCCTGGAGGATTCCCGTCAGGACCTGCTGCGGTCATACCTGGCATCCAAGGTTTTCATTACGGCAAAGAACCTCAAGTCCATGAAATATGACCACATGAAGATTGAACAGATGAAGGAACATATCGGTCAATTTCAAAACTTCGATATTGAATTCATTGACCAGGCAATCCGGTCAGATGATATCGTGACCCATTTTGTCCAGTTCTGTGACAGAAGAAAGGGCAGGTTCAATATTCTGGTAGTGGATAACATTCTCTCCTTAGACGATCAGGGAGACTTTAAATTCGATCCCAACGGATTCTCAAACCATGTGATGCATAACCTTCTCAAATGCCGTCAGAAAACAAAGGGTTTGATAATTCCGCTTCACCACTTCAACGATGCTCAGCAGGACAAGGAGAATCTCAAGACTGGTTACAGGCCAATTTTAAAGGATATGAAAGGCTCTGAAACATTCCGAAGGACTCCAAACCAGGTATTATTGATCAACTCATTTAACATCTACAAAGACCTGATGAGTGAATTCTCCGGAGCAGAACACGATATTCTTAGCCACATGTTCATTGTGGATACCGGGAAAAATCGGGAGGATAAGATTAATGACTCATCTGCCCTGATACATTTCTTTACCGAGATGGCTTATGATCAGTTCTGGGAGATTCCATTACCTGATAACACAAACTCATGATCAACAATCAATTAACAATCAAACAAGATGATAACAGAAAGCGAACAAAGAGCACTTCAACTCGCAAAGAAAGTGTTTGAACATTTTACCCACGATGCCCTGCCCATAGCCAGGGAGATTCTCGCCATGGAACTTGAGCTGGGACAACCCCCTCTTAATGGAAAACCTGTAAACGGGGTAACTGCACCCATCCTTGAAGTAAAGAAAAAGGATGTGCCAACAGTATCTGTACCCGCGAAGAACGTAACAGGTTCAAATCTCAACACCACCGGTCTAAATGCTGACTTTGATCCTTCACAGCCAGTTCGCAGGCTGAACCAGGAACTTGTTTACACTGCACAGGAAGACTTTCCCCTTTAATTCTATCGATCATGGCTGGAAAACTGATGCAGATCAAGGTTGTTAAAACCTCTGACACTATAAATGAACCATGGGTTATGACCATTCAGAATAACCTACAGATAAGGTCATACCTGACTCGGGGCAGTAAACTCCTGTTTAACTACCGTAACGACATTTACGAAGCATTCGAGGTAACAGAAGAGGATTTCCTCTCACTGGTTCCTCATTTAGACAAACGTTTAATACTTGAAAATCATGGCACAGGGAATAATTAAAATTGTAGCCCCACAGATGCAAAATGGCATCCACCGGACATGGCAGAACAAATTCACCGGCAAAGCCAATTTCGGATTCAACATCGTTTTTGAAGATGGTACAACCGGAAGTTGTGGATCTGAAAAGATGGTCTATCCATTAACTGTTGGCACATTGGTCACTTATGATGTGACGCAGATGGCCAATGGCAGCAACAATATCACAAAGGTGAAGAAGGTTGAGCCGGTTGAGAATGGCAATAACGGGAAGTCTGTCTACAATGATCCAAATACTGTTAAGAGGATATCCTTCTCGATGTGTCAGACCATTGCCCGGCAACACTTCACCAATGCAGGCATACCTCCAAGAACAATTGAGGATGTTAACACGCTGGCTGGTGTTTATCACCAGTGGGTGACTACCAACGTCCAGGATAATGATCCACACCTGCGTGATGTTATCTCACGGCGTTACTATGCGCTACAGCTTGCAGTGGAATGTATTCCGTTTTCCGGACTTGGGATCATCAAGAAAGAACAGGTGATCGAGTCTGCAGAAACTTTTTTGAGACCACTAAACGGAATTGGCCATGCAGCCCAGGTTTGAACCGATCATGAACAGCCCCTTCAATGAATTTGTAGGACTGTTTGACAAGATCATCTCTACCCCAATGGTAAAGGTAAAGGTCACGGAGAAACCCGGTATCGATAAACTCTCTCCAAAAATCGACCTTTCACCATTCACCGGAAAAATTACTGCAATAAGGGTGTCAAAATCACTTATCCGGCAAATGATCTACAAGGGAGAGCCATACCCGGTATGCCCTTACAGGGTTTTTCATAACACACTGCTGCGGGATATTCTGTCACCACCGTCGGAGTCTATGATGAAGGGTCTGTATTTTGAGAGCAAATGCATTGGTGGGTCTGCTGATGGCAGTGAGACAATTGATCTCCCCCGACATAAGAAGACAGGGGCCAGGCTGGCAGACCATGATCGTATTGATCAGGCAGTTGAGTTATTCTTTAAGGTGAAACAGGATTATGGACTGGTGATTGAGAAGGATCAAACTCAGGTTTACCATAAACGCCGGTATGTTGATCAGCAGCATAGCTGGAAGATTCCTGTATTTCTTGACGGCACCTTGGATTTCGTTTCACCTATTACAACTCCCGGATATTCATTTGAAACTGCCACAATTGATCTTAAGCTGACAAAGGATAAGGATATTATTGAATCCTTCAGCAACGGATTGTTCCATGCAACCCCTTGGGGAAATATGGAAGGTGCTGACTTCAATGAGCCGATGATGTACCGGATGATCTTTGGAAGACCTTTTGTTTATCTCGTTTTTGATTATAAAAGAGAAAATGCAGGGTTTAAGGATATTCCGATCATCACCGATGTAAATGATCCGGATCCTCTGAAAGCTGCCAAAGCAAGCATTCGCTTGGCTGAACTTCAAAGATCGATCCGATATGTTGTTGACACTATCCTTGGTTGGGAGGATTCTGGCTGGCCTATGATACCCATTGCCAAGATATGTGCTACCTGCCCGATTATAGACTGCCCGAAACGCAATGAAAACGGTGAGGTATGAAAACAGATGAAATCATCGACTGGGTTGAGATTCTCGAAAAAGAGAACAAAGCCCTCAAGAGCAGTAATGTAAAGTTGATCCTCCAATTGCGCATGTACCGAGAGTCCCTGGAGAGCGTACTGAACATTTTAGAACCTGATCAAATCAGGATCATTCATCATGATTTAATAGAACTTAACAACTATTCAAAATGCATAACTTAAATTTCAACAAAGACACCCAACGGTATTCCTTTGTCAGTGCCATAGAAGTTCCGTGGCATCATGCTGGCACAGTCTTAGATCACGTTTTCACAGCACGTGAGGCCATCGAATTTGGTGGACTGGACTTCACCGTAGAGAAACAAAAGCTCATTACCGAACGGGGTCTTGATGTTCCGGATTACTTTGCAACAGTAAGAGAAGATAACAGTGACGTTCTTGGATTGGTCGGGAAAGATTATACCATTGTCCAGAATCGTGATGTATTCTCCTTCTTCGATTGCATCGTGGGGGCTGGTAATGCGTATTATGAGACTGCCGGATGCCTTGGCAAAGGTGGTGTCCTGTTTATTACAGCCAAACTGCCAAAGCAGATTGTCATCGGGAAGGATGGTGAAATAGACAACTACCTTGTCCTGTGTTCATCGCACGATGGCTCCTTGGCCATCACCGCTTTCTTCACCCCTGTGAGAGTTGTGTGTCAGAACACGCTCAATGCTGCTTTCAGTAACAATACCAATCGTGTTTATATCAAGCATACCCAGAACGTAAAGGAACGTTTTGTGGAGGCAGCTCTGATAATGGGCATGCATTCTCAGTATTTGGATAAACTGGAAGTTGCTTTTCGCCTGCTTTATGACAAAAAAGTTTCCGATCAGGATATGAAGTCTATTATTACAAGAGCCTTTCTGAGTAAAGAGGAGATCAAAACACTGGCTCTTACCGGTAATATTGAGCTTTCAACCAGGAAAACGAACATGGTGGATGGAGTAGTTCAGTATTATCACCAGGCTACGGAGATTGATAGTATCCGTGGGACAGGGTTTGGTGTGTATAATAGTGTTACGGGTTACTTCCAGAACATGAAGAACTTTCGCAATGAGGAGGTGAAGATGAAATCTATTGTGCTGGGAGGGTTATCTGCTCAATATTCTCAGAAAGTGTTTGACAGGCTGATGAAATTTTGAGTAATTTTACTGGTTTCTCGGGGTGGATTACCTCCACTCCGGGAACTTTTATAAAAACAATACAGTAAAATGATTGTATAAACACCCGAATTGAGTAAATATTTTGGTCAGTCTTAGAATTTTCACCGTCCCCCCTACCGTCCCCACGGAAAACAAAAAACGCCGCAAGTGATTAACCTACAGCGTTTCTACTCATTTGATCTGTGCCCGGAACAGGACTCGAACCTGCACATCCGTACGGATACTAGTCCCTGAAACTAGCGCGTCTACCAATTCCGCCATCCGGGCAATTGAAGGTACATTGTACCTTTCAGGGGGTGCAAAAGTAACTATTTTTTTTGGAAGTTTACAATTTATTTCTGTTGAATAAAATGTCTGATAAAATTGATCCGGTTATTCCGTTCGTTTTTACCAAGGGAACTGTTGTTTTATCTGGTCGGTTACTGCAATAGATTATCCAGGATATCTATTGCAGTCAGATTTCGCTGACTGTTCGCTTTTATTTTGTAAGTTTGGTTGTTTATTGACCCTGACCCTGAAATGAAAAAAAACATTTTTATTCTTCTGGCATTCATTCTTGCTTTTCATGATGTCAAAGCACAGGATACCCTGGAACAGAAGGGCTCATACAACTGCCATCTGAAAAAAGCTTCAGCTGAAACAACTCCTTTGCTGCCTGACAATGCTGCAACTGCCGCACCCCACTCCTTCGATGTGCTGAAATATACGCTGAACCTGAACCTGTATCAATGTTATTTCTCTCCCTATCCGAAAAGCTTCCATGCCTCCAATGTGATCCGGTTTCGGGTTGACTCTGCGCTGTCGGCAATAAATCTCCATGCAAACAATACCTCCTTGATCATCGATTCGGTGAGAATGGCTGCAATTTCTTTTTCTCATACCAATGACATACTTAACATTGTACTCAACCGTACTTATTACCCCGGTGAAACAGCCGAAGTGAAAATATATTACAGGCATCAGAATGTTGAAGATGAAGCCATTTATGCAACCGGCGGCATGTTGTTTACCGATTGTGAACCGGAGGGTGCCCGCAAATGGTTTCCATGCTGGGACAAACCATCGGATAAAGCACTGCTCGACCTGACTGCGAAGGTTCCTTCATCTGTTAAATTCGCATCCAACGGAAAACTGATGGACTCAACTTTCTCCGCCGATACACTTACGTACCATTGGGAAAGCATCCACAATGTAGCCACCTATCTGGTGGTGATGACCTCTAAAGTAAACTACAATCTCGACATCGTTTACTGGCATAAACTTTCAAACCCGTCCGACAGTGTCCCCATGCGCTTTTATTATAACGCCGGTGAGAACCCAGGTGGAGCAAAAGCTGTTATCAAGCCAATGACGGATTGGTTTTCTCAGCATTTTTGCGAACACCCCTTTCAGAAAAACGGGTTCGCCACGCTCAACAACCAGTTTGCCTGGGGGGGCATGGAAAACCAGACTCTGACAAGCCTCTGTACCAATTGCTGGGGACAATCACTCATCGCCCATGAGTTTGCCCATCAATGGTTCGGCGACATGATCACATGTTCAACCTGGGCCGATATATGGCTGAATGAAGGATTTGCCACATGGGCGGAAAATTTCTGGTGGGAGAGATCCAGTGGTTATTCTGCTTACAAAACTCAAATAAACTACGATGCTTCGAGTTACCTGGGCAGCAACCCCGGATGGGCCATTTCCGTGCCATCATGGGCAACAACCACACCCGATCCAAATATCCTCTTTAACTATGCCATCACTTATGCCAAAGGAGCCTGCGTGTTGCACATGTTGAGATATACCCTGGGTGACCCTTTATTTTTCGCCACATTGCAGGCTTATGCAAACGACACCAGTCTTCGGTTCCATTCAGCGACTATTTCCGATTTCAACAACAAAGTAAACGCCATCACCGGCTCAGATTACGGTTGGTTCTTTAACCAATGGATTTACGCACCAAATCACCCGGTGTATGCGAACCAGGTTTATTTTGAAAACCTCGGAAGCGGCAATTGGGATGTTCGTTTCCTGGCAAAACAAACTCAGTCAAATGCACCGTTTTTTCAGATGCCCCTTATCCTGAAAATTCATTTCCAGGATAACAGCGACAGCCTCATCAGGGTGATGAACACAGCGAATAACCAGGAATTCAGCTGGACCTTTCCCAAACAACCAACCTCTTTTACCTTTGATCCCGGCAATGAAATTGTGTTGAAACAAGCCTCGCTCGTTCAGGGTGTTTTTTACACCAAAACCTGGACTGGTGCCATCAGCGATAACTGGAATGTACCTGAAAACTGGGTTCCTGCCGGTGTACCTGTCAGTGAGAGTGCAAAAATTCCTGTAACAGCCATTCGGATGCCGGTTGTTCGCAATGCCGGGATGTCATGTGGTTCACTGCTGATTGAGGATGGTGCCACGTTGATTATTGCCGACGAGGCCAACCTTTTGGCCAATGGAAACCTGATCAGACAATAAACCCGTAACCCGGCTATAAAAAAGTTAGAATCACCGGGTTAATGGCTGATATAAAATTTGTACATTTATTGCCTTTAACCGCAGAAGGTATGGCAGGATGAGGGATAAAACCGTATAGTTCAAAAAGTCCCAAACTCCAAACTCCAAATTCCAAATTACCAAGGGAGGCCAGGTAAAGGAAATTGCATTGAAATTTGCATGAATTTGCAAGGTTAACAATCGATAGAGCATGAATCAGATAGTAGTTTTCACACTCGATGACCAGTTATTTGCTCTGCCTTTACATTCGGTTCTCCAGGTTATCCATGCCATTGAAATCAGACATCTGCCTAATTCACCTGAAATAATTGCAGGAATTATCAATGTGAAAGGGAAAATCATTCCGGTGATCGACCTTCGCAAACGTTTCGGATTCAAATCAAGGGAAATCGATCCCGACGACCGGTTTCTTATCGTTCATACCGGAAAAAGAGAAGCCGCACTGATGGCCGATACGGTCGCCGGTGTTCAGCAGCTGGATCCGGGTCAGTCGGTTGCAGCTGCAGAATCTGCCCCTTTTGCAGGTTTCCTGAGAGGGGTAGCCAAAGTTGAAGAGCAGCTGATTTTAATTTACGACCTCGAAAAATTCCTGAGTCTCGATGAGGAGCATTCATTGGATCAGGCTTTATTAAAAGAAACCTGATGAAGTGCGACCTGACTCATGCTGAATTTGGGAAAGTGTGCGATGTGATCGTTCAACGCATGGGATTGTACTTTGCCCCCGAGAGGTACGAGATGCTTGGCAGAAGTCTGGTTGCTGCAGCCAATCAGTTTGGTTTTCAGAATTTCAACAGCTTTATCACCTGGTTGCTCACTAAACCACTCACCAGGGAAGAAACAGGCATCCTGGCTTCACACTTAACCATTTCAGAAACCTATTTCTGGAGGGAACCACAGGTTTTTGAGGCACTTACCAACACAATCCTCCCGGGGTTGATCCATGCAAAAAATGATGGTAATAGAAATTTACGGATATGGAGTGCAGGGTGTTCCACCGGCGAAGAGCCCTATTCGCTTGCCATTGCCCTGCACAAAACCATCCCCCAAATTACCGGCTGGAATATCACCATCATCGGCACGGATATCAACCCTCAGGCAATAAAAAAAGCTGAAAATGCCATTTATAGTGAATGGTCTTTCCGCAACACCCCTCCATGGCTAAAAAACAAATATTTTATCCCTCTTGAAAATCAACAATTTAAAATTATTCCTCCGATCAGGAAGATGGTATCCTTTAAATGTACAAACCTGAATGAAGAGAGCCATAAGCCTGTGACGGATGACTTGGTCGACATCATATTCTGCAGAAACGTATTGATGTATCTCACCCCGGAAAAGATCAGCCTCGCAGCACAAAAATTCTTTAACACCCTTAATGAGGATGGCTGGTTTGTTGTCTCATCATGCGAACTCTCTTCAGAGGTATTTCCACAGTTCCGGGCGGTTAATTTCCCGGGGGCAATCTTTTATAAAAAACGGAAGGACGTTTTTTTCAATCCCTCAAAATCAGACACCGGGATTGCTATGATTCCCTCTGAAAACCCTGGTATCCATCCTGACAGTTTTGATATCAGTCAAATCGAATTTTCAATTGATCGGGAAAAACATGCTCCTATTGAAAAACCGTTGTTGGCCGAAATTTCCCCTTTATATGCGCCGACACCCGAAACTGAAATAAACACACCGGATGCTGTTGCTGTCATCAGACAATTGGCAGATAAAGGTATGCTTTCTGATGCGCTCACACAATGCAACACCGCCATCGATGCCAATAAAATGGCTATTGGTTTGTATTATTTACGCGCATCGATCTTACAGGAACTCGGCCATAGCCCTGAAGCAATCGCATCATTGAAACAATCCGTTTATATTGATCACAACTTCATCATGGGACATTTTACCCTGGCAAGTATACTGATCAAACAAGGGCACTATAAACAGGCAACCAGGTATTTTCAAAACGTACTTGAACTTACAAAGGATCTTTCCGGAACTGATATCCTCCCGGAATCGGACGGATTATCAGCATTACACATCAGAGAGATCATATTAACCAATATGCCGAAAATTTCAACTGCATGAAAGATGAAACCCTGAAACTTCTGAGAATGCGCGCGGCTGTCATGGCCAGGGAACCTGTGCAGGTAAATGCCACAGGTATAATCCTTGATGTAATTACCTTTACCCTGGCAACCGAAACCTATGCCATTGAAGCCGCCTTTGTCAGAGAGGTTTATCCTTTGAATGATTTTACCCCCCTCCCTGGCGTTCCATCATATATTCTGGGGATCATCAATGTACGTGGAGAGATTATGCCTGTGGTCAACCTGAAAAAATTCTTTAACCTCCCTGAACAAGGATTAGGAAATTTAAATAAAGTTATAATTCTGCGGAATGACAATATGGAATTTGGAATTCTTGCCGATGATGTTTGTGGTACAGAAGCAATATCAACTGATGCCATTAAACCCCTCCCCCCAACCGTTTCCGCGATCGGGGAAGTTTATCTGATGGGAGTTACCCGGGAGAACATTATCGTTTTGAATGCAGAGAAATTATTGTCGGATGAAAGTATGGTTGTGAATATGGGGGGAAATTAGAAATTAGAAATTAGAAATTAGAAAGTGGAAATTGGAAATTGGAAATTACACCTTATAATTAATCAGGAGGAATGAATTATGTTTAAAAATATGAAAATATGGCTGCGCTTTGTACTGAGTTTCAGCTTAATACTTGCTTTAATGGTTGTTATAATCCTTGTAAGCCTGGATCAGATCAGGGTAAGTCGCGACAAACTCACTCAGATCGTTAAGGTTAACAATGTGCGTATTCAGTTTGCCAACCGGATGATTGATTATTCCAGGGAAACAGCCATTCAGGTCAGGAATGTTTTGCTGGCAAAGTATCAGAAAGAGACAAATGAATTCATCCGGCAAAAGATTGATGAACTAACGCAGATCAGAAAAAACTATAAAATAGCAGCAGACAGTCTTGAGGCACATTTTCCCGGGGAGGATACAGTCGGATTAAGAATACTGTCTGAGGCACGTTCTCTTGCGGATACAGCATGGCAGAACCAGGACAAAGTGATAGCGCTTGCACTGGCTGACAAGGTTAATGAAGGTACCGGTCTCATGTTCGGATTGGCATATCCCAGTGTGGTTCGCTGGATCAAAGAGGTGAGGGATCTTGTTCCTTACACTGAAAAATACAATGCCATGTTCTATCGTGATGCCACAAGAGCGCAAACTGATTCACTCCATGCCATGATGATCCTCGGACTTGCTGCCATTGCTTTCTCCATGCTGATCGCCTATTTCCTTACTCAAAGCATCACCAAACCATTAAGTGTTATATCTAAGCTGGTTATCTCAAGAGACCTCTCAACCGATCTATCCTCTTATCAAAAAGGAAGTGGCGAGATCGGGCTTATGATTCAGAAATTCAGTAAAGATATTGCAGAACGCCTTCGGATGGAAGAGGAGATGCGCAAAGCATCAAGCTATGCGCGCAACCTGATAGAAGCCAGTCTCGACCCATTGGTAACCATCAACGCCGAAGGAAAAATCACCGATGTGAACCTTACCACCATGAAGGCCACTGGTGTTTCGAGAGAGCAACTCATCGGCAGCGATTTTGCCTATTATTTTACCGAACCCGACAAAGCCAGTGCAGGGTATAAACAGGTATTCTCACAGGGAACAGTGAGGGATTACCCGCTGACATTGCGCAACGCATCAGGCCAAATGTACGATGTGCTATATAACGCCAGTGTTTATAAAAACGATGCAGGAGAAGTCATGGGTGTTTTTGCTGCGGCGCGGGATATCAGCGAAACCAAACGACAGGAGAGGGAACTTGTGGCCTATCGCGATCAGCTGGAAGATATGGTGAGGCAGCGCACCGCTGAATTATCGAACCTGATCGGGGAAGTAAGAGAAACAGTTAATGTACTGGCATCATCATCTACCGAAATTTTGGCTGCAACGACACAGGTAGCTACCGGCACCGCTGAAACGGCAACGGCTATCAGCGAAACTTCCACCACTGTGGAAGAGGTGCAACAGGCCTCAAAACAATCATCTCTGAAAGCGAAAAATGTGGCCGACAATGCTCAACGGCTTGCACTAGTATTCCAGAACGGGCAAAAGGCCGTGGAAGAAACCATCAGTGGCATGAACAGGATCAGGGAACAAATGGATTCTATCGCACAAACTGTTATCAGGTTAAGCGAACAGAGCCAATCCATCGGCGGAATCATTGCATCCGTAACGGACATCGCCGACCAATCCAACTTGCTGGCTGTGAATGCAGCCATCGAAGCCGCAAAGGCGGGGGAACAGGGAAAAGGTTTCGCCGTTGTGGCACAGGAGATCAAGAACCTGGCCGGGCAATCAAAACAAGCCACCACACAGGTAAGGAACATCCTGAATGATGTACAAAAAGCAACAGGTGCAGCGGTTATGGCCACTGAACAGGGCAGTAAAGCTGTAGAATCGGGATTGAAACAATCCATTCAGGCTGGTGAAGCCATCAGAATTCTGGCTGAAAGCAGCAATGAAGCTGTTCAGGCAGCCACGCAGATTGTTGCCTCAAGTCAGCAACAGGTGATAGGCATGGATCAGATCGGAGTGGCCATGCAAAATATTAACCAGGCCGGAACAGAAACAGCCATCAGCATGGTCCAGGCAGAAAAATCTGCAAAAAGTCTGTATGACCTTGGCCAAAAACTGAAGGAACTTGTTGAAAAGTTCAAAGGTTAGTTTATTGCAATCAGGAAATAACAAGAAAAATGGACACTGCTGACAGCGAATTCCTCAAACGGATTCAGGCAACCTACAGGATTGAGGCCGAAGAACATCTCCGGGCTTTCTCCTCCGGGTTGATGGAACTGGAAAAAACGCAGACAAAGGAAAGTCATGCCGGAATTATTGAAGCCATGTTTCGTGAAATCCACAGTTTAAAGGGTGCTTCCCGTTCTGTTGACCAGAAAGAGATGGAATCAGTCTGTCATCCATTGGAAAACCTCTTTTCCGCATTGAAGCGGATGGAGATTACCCTTCGACCTGCATCCTTTGATCTTCTTCATAAAACGGTTGAATTCCTTTCCAGATTAATTGCCGATAGCGGAAAAAAGCAATCCCCTGCTGATTTGCAAAACAAAAGAGACCTCATTCAGCAATTGGTCCTGACAATTTCTGAAGCTAAAAACACCCCTCCGGGCGAAGAACAGGTTCGCCAGACGGATATTGCCACGAATGTTTCCCCTGCTGATATTCCTTTGCGTACTTCCACTCCGCCTGAACCTGCCAGGGAGCTGAAACTGGCCCGGGCAGAGGTTGTAAAAATTCCGATTTCAAAGCTTGACCCCCTGTTATTCCAGGCGGAAGAGTTTTTACAGACCAAAATCTCCCTCAGGCATCAAACAAATAACCTGATTGATATCGTCAGCGAGGTAAATGAATGGAAAGCAGAATCAGTCAGAAGGAGGGGGCGCCATTCCATGTCAGTTGATGCGCAATGGAATGAATGGGAAGAATCCGATGCATCCCACCTGAATAAGCTGGAAAGCCATTTGTCTGCGATGTTGCACGCCCTCGAGAAAAATCATCACAACCTTGAACGTATCGCAAATGACCACCTCGATGCCGTGAAGCAACTCCTTATGTTGCCCGTTGCCTTTCTTGTGGAGGCTTTTCCGGCAATGGTCAGGGAGATATCGCGAAACCAGGAGAAGGAGATCGAATTGATGATCCAGGGATCAAATCTTGAAATTGACAAGCGAATCCTTGAAGAGATCAAAGATCCATTGATCCACCTCATCCGAAACTGTATCGATCACGGCATTGGTACTCCCCGGGAAAGATTACAGCACAACAAACCTTCCCTGGGAAAAATCACAATGACATTCTCTGTCAGAGAGAGCGGGCTTGTTGAAATCACTGTTTCGGACGATGGGAAAGGCATTGATAAAACCAGGGTATTGGCTTCAGCAGTTAAATCAGGCTCCATATCAGAGGAAGTCGCCGAAAAACTGAATACGGATGAAATACTTTCCCTCATATTTCTTTCAGGATTATCCACCAGCCCGATCATTACCAATTTATCGGGTCGCGGATTAGGACTTTCCATCGTTCGGGAAAAAGTTGAACGACTGAATGGAAGCATATCAGTGGAAACGCTTGAAAAAGAAGGAACTACTTTTCGGATCATCCTGCCGCTGACACTTGCAACGTTTCGTGGAATTCTGGTTGGTACAGGCGACCAAAGGTTCATCCTGCCCATTATGAACGTGGAAAGGGTTATCCGGGTAAAAGCAGAAGACTTTACTACCCTCGAGAATCATGAAACCATGCGGATTGACAACGATATTCTTCCTGTCGTAAGCCTTCAGGAAGCACTAGGTTTGCCCGAACGCCGCGCAGTTGTTACCCGATCATCGCTGGCTGAGCAGGGCGGGCCACCACTCATACGGATTGTTGTGTTGGTTTCCGGACAGAAACGCATTGCAATCAAAGTGGATGAAGTATTTGATGAAAATCAGGTCCTGGTGAAAGGGCTTGGGAAGTTGCTGCGCCGTGTCAGAAACATTTCAGGGGCAACCATTCTGGGTTCAGGAACGGTTGTTCCGGTAATCAATGTCGCGGATCTCATGACTTCAGCCATTCAGGCGGGTGGAAGAAAAACAGCCTCAGACAGCGAAACAATACCCGAAACCAAATCCGCGAAAATTCTTGTGGCCGAAGATTCGATCACCTCACGTACCTTGTTAAAGAACATCCTGGAAACAGCCGGATATCTGGTTACAGTGGCCATTGACGGCTCGGAAGCATGGGCCCGCATCAAAAGAGGCGCGTTCGACCTGGTTTTATCGGATGTGGACATGCCAAAAATGAATGGTTTTGAATTGACCAAAAAAATCAGAAACGATGCCGGCCTGAGCAAAATCCCTGTGGTATTGATCACTTCACTGGAATCACGGGAAGATTTTGAACGTGGCATCGAAGCAGGTGCAGATGCGTATATGATTAAAAATAGTTTCGACCAGGGAAATTTACTGGAATTGATCAGGAAGTTGATCTAAGAAATTAGAAATTGGAAATTGGAAATTAGAAATTGGAAATTAGAAATTAGAAATTAGAAATTGGGAAGGGGTGGTTATGAAGAGGGTTTCGGAATTGGATGTTTATAAATTAGCGGAGGAATTATCGGATTTAGTTTGGACTGATTTTGACTCGTGGGATAAAAAAGCACAAAATACGATTGGATTTCAGATCATTCGGGCTTCAGACAGTATTGCAGCAAATATTGCAGAAGGGTATGTATGGACGGTTTACGCCTGCCGACAGGAAAAAATTCTACCTTTATTCAAGAGGCTCTTTTGAAGAAACAAAAGCATGGTTATGAAAACTTATCAGGAGAAAAGTGATAACCGAAACACAAACACTGAAATATCAGAATATTATCGAAACTCTTGGACCTAAATTGAATGCATTTATTAATACAACAAAATTAAGTGAAATTGGAAAATAGAAATTTGAAATTTGAAATTAGAAATTAGAAATTTGAAATTAGAAATTGTGAATGTTGTTGCCAAATTTCCAATTTCCAATTTCCAATTTCAACTCAATCTTTAACCTATGATCAAAGTCCTAATCGTTGACGACTCCAGTGTGGTTCGTGAATTCATGGCTCACATGCTTTCTTCAGATCCCGGCATCGAGGTTGTCGGCATGGCAATCTCTGGCGAAGAGGCCGTCAGACTCGTCAGTGAGAAAAAACCCGATGTGGTTACCATGGATATTCACATGCCGGGGATGGATGGATACCAGGCAACCCGCACCATCATGGAAACTTTTCCTACACCTGTCGTTATTGTAAGCGGAAGTCTGGGGGTGAATGATGTATCAAATTCTTTCAAATTGTTTGAGGCAGGTGCCCTTGCGGTAGTACTCCGTCCGCCGGGGATGGAAGATGCCGGGTATTCCGTTGCCCGTAAAGTACTTGTTCAGACTGTAAAGCTGATGTCGGAAATTAAAGTGGTCAAGCGGTTTCCAAAACAGGGAAAAGTCAATGTATCGCGTATACATCTACCACCGTCAGAAAATCTGAAAGTTACAGATATTCAACTAGTCGCAATCGGTGCCTCCACCGGCGGGCCCATGGTATTGCAAACAATCCTTTCTAATCTTCCAAATGATTTCCCTGCTCCTATTCTCATTGTTCAGCACATCGCCAGGGGATTTGTTGCCGGATTCCGCGATTGGCTGGCCACGTCATCCAGCTTGCCCGTTTCCGTTGCAGTTAACGGTGAAAAAATCAAACCGGGAAAGGTATATATTGCCCCTGATGAACATCAGATGGGCATCACAAAGGGCCCGAAAATCAACTTGTGCAAACTTCCTGCTGAAAACGGTCTTTGTCCATCGGTCAGCTTTCTTTTTCGCTCTGTTTCCGAAGTAATGGGATCAAAAGCTATCGGAATTTTGCTCACCGGCATGGGTAAGGATGGGGCCAGTGAGTTGAAAATGATGAAAAATAACGGTGCCATCACGATTGCCCAGGATGAAGCAAGTTCCGTGGTATACGGCATGCCCGGAGAAGCCGTGAAGATCGGCGCGGCCACAAAGGTTCTTCCGCCTGCAATGATCGCCGCTGCCTTATCAGATTTATGTAACAATCAACCTTTATAAATATGAACGAAATCATTCTGGTGGCTGAGGACAGCATCATTCAGGCGATGTTACTGGAAAACACACTTCAAAACAACAATTACAAGGTTGCTGTTGCCGCAGATGGGAAAAAGGCTATGAACTGGCTTCAGGAAAACAAACCTGCCATGGTTATCACTGATATCATGATGCCGGAAATGGATGGTTATGAACTTTGCCGGCAAATTAAATCGAACGATGACCTGAAGGACATCCCGGTCATTCTGCTGACATCTCTCACCGGGCCGGAAGAGGTCATAGAAGGATTGATTGCAGGCGCTGACAGTTTTGTCACAAAACCCTACGACAACACTTTCCTTATCGCACACATCGAGAAAATACTGGCCGATAAAACCGGACACATATCGGAGAAAAAATCATTCGGGGTCGAAATCGTCTTTGAAGGAAAAAAAAGGTTTATCCAGTCTGATCAGCAGCATATCATTAAAATCCTGCTCAACATTTATGAGGGCTCCATACAACAAAATTCAAGGCTTATTCAAACTCAGGAACAGTTGAAAGCCCTGAATGAAAACCTGGAATCGTTGGTTGAAGAACGAACCGCTGCATTATTGTTCGAAATTGAAATCAGCAAGCAGAATGAAGCATCCCTCAGGGTTTCAGAATCAAAATACAGCGGATTGTTCCACAATGCCCAAATAGGTATGTTCCAGTCAAAAATTGATGGTTCGGCCATCATTGCAGCGAATAAAAAACTTGGCGAACTATTTGGCTGCAGTGAAGAAGAACTTATTGGCAATCCAGGCATCATGCGTTGGGCCGATGTGGAGGAAAGAAATAAAATGATTGCCGCGCTCAAAATCAGGGGTTCACTGGAAAATTTCGAGATGCGTTTTTTAACAACCAGCAATGAGGTACGTACGGCCATGATTTCGGTAATCCTGTATCCCGATGAAGGCTATCTGGAAGGCTCGGTAGTGGATATTACTGAACGAAAAAGGGCTGATGATGAAATCCGGAGCCTGAATGCGACTCTTGAATCACGGGTTGCTGTGCGAACGAAAGAGCTGGAATCAATCAACAAAGAACTCGATTTTCACATTAAGGAAATTGAGCAGTTTACCTACATTGCCACCCACGACCTCAAGGAACCTTTGCGGACAATGACCACTTTTACTGAACTGATCAAACAAGAGTATGCCGGAGTTTTGGATAAAGACGGGCATCGGTATATCGACTTTGTATACAATTCTGCCCTCAGGATGGAACAACTGGTTACAGGGTTAATGGAGTATGCTTTGCTGGGGAAAGCAGGTCATAAATCAATTGTCGACTGCAATATAATAGTCCATGATGTACTTGACGACATGTACGATTTATTTCAAAGGAGCAATGCCAACATAATCTTACAAGGAGAATTGCCCGTTTTATACGGTTACCCGACCGAGTTGAGACTTCTGTTCCAAAACCTGATCGACAATGCGATCAAGTTCCAAAAAAAGGGAGCAAGGCCGGAGATCAAAATATCATCCGAATTCAACCATCATGAATGGCTTTTCAGAATACAGGACAACGGCATTGGCATCCCGGAAAATGCAAGCGACAAAATTTTTGTCATCTTCAAACGGTTACATAACCGCAGTGATTATACAGGTACCGGGATAGGCCTGGCACATTGTAAAAAAATCATACAGTTGCACGAGGGCAGGATTTGGGTTGATTCGACTCCTGGTGAAGGAAGTATTTTCTCATTTACCATAAAATCTGAAAAACCATGAGAACCCTGTTCCTGTTCTGTTCGGCATGCGCTTTATAACAGTTACCAATTACCGCTCAACAAAAACAGGGACACGCAACAGATCAACCTTTCCTTGCGGCCATCATCTGCATTCCGGAAACGGCGGTTATCAAACGAATGTCAATCAGCCCTGCACCTTCCATCCATTCACGCATCTCCTGTTCAGTAAAAGTGTCGCCATGTTTGGTTCCGACAAGCATATTCAGGGCAAATAAAGCGCCGATGAACGGCTCAGTGCGCTGTTCATTCATCACATGGTCCATGATGATAAGTTGTCCCCCCTGTTCCAGCGCAGCGGCACCTTTTTCAATGAGGAGAATGTTCTCCTCCGGATTATTGATATGAATGATGGCCGACATCAGAACCAGATCATAACCGCTTCCGAAATCATCCCGGAGGTAATCCCCGGCCATCGTCGTTACTTTATCTGAATAACCAGCTTTTTCTATATATTTCATCGTGATAGGCACCACATTGGGCAAATCAAGGATCACTCCCCTGATGGCAGGATTTTTTTCAATGAACGCAAATGTAAATGCCCCGGAACCTCCTCCGACATCAAGGGTTTTTCGTGTTTTTGACAAATCCGTCAGGGATGCCAGTTCCCTTCCCTGCGCAACACCTCTTGCATGCATCGTTGCAATAAATGCTTCAAGCCACTCAACCCCTCGTTCATTGATCTCGGCCTTTTCTGCATCTGTCACAGATTTTCCTGCTTTCACAGCATCGGTCAGGGTGTTCCAGGTCTTCCAGAGGGATACTGAATGATCCAGTGCGCCCATGAATGAAGGTGAGGTGGAGACAAGGAATTTTTCTGAAAAAGCAGCATTGGCAAACAACTCATTTTCTTTTATCAGGAGCCCGGTTCCGGCCAACGCATTCAAAAGCCGGTCTGTTGCCCTTGGATGAGTCCCCAATTTAGTTGCAATATCACAAGAATTCAGATTTTTTCCGGAAAGCTGGTCAAATACCCTCAGCTCAAATGCCGACAAAATCAAACGGCTCATTTTGAAACCGTTGACGGTTTCCATCAATTCTGCAGGGGTGGCAATTTGTTTCATCCTGTTTCGTGTTTTTAATTTAAAATCCTTTTGTTTTTCTGTTTTTCCCCATGGCATCTGCGGCAAGCATAGAATACAGTACCTTTTCCGGGGTAATCAGACCGGCTTCATGATGGATGCCTTCCTGCGGTTCACAGGCTTTAATGGCTGCCTTCATCAGCATCTTTTTGTCCGGTTCCACCAGTCCGATATCTGCAAAGGTTGTCGGAAGGCCAACTTCTTCACAAAATGCGTAAACACCGGCTGTCTCAGCCGGCAATGCATCGGTCAGGTGAAGTCCTGTCAAAACACCAAAAGCTACCTTTTCACCATGAAAGTATGCATGCGTTGCATCCAGGGCAGATAGCCCATTATGAATTGAATGCGCGGCAGCCAGCCCCGAACTTTCAAACCCGATGCCGCTTAAAAGAATATTGGCCTCGGCTACATGATACAGCGCCGGAGTGATGATATTGTTTTCGGCCGCCATTTTGGCTGCAGTGCCGTATTGTAATATGGTGTCGTAGCACAGTTTTGCCAGGTTTAAACCTGCCATGGTGCTGTATCCTCCGCAAGCATTCATTGACTGTGTCCTTTCGCAGGACCTGGCTTCAAACCAGGTTGCCAACGCGTCACCCATCCCTGCAACAAGAAAACGAACAGGTGCCCTGGCAATGATAGTCATATCCACCAGCACCACCTGCGGATTCATTTTCTGATAATACACAGATTCAAAAACTCCGCCCTCTGAATAAATAATGGCACATCCGCTGCATGGAGCATCAGTGGAAGCAATGGTTGGAACAATGATAACAGGTAATCCGGCCCGGTCAGCGACGATTTTGGCCGTATCGATGGCTTTGCCGCCACCAACACCTGCCACGACATTAACTTTCCGGCTGATCACTATATCATACAATCGTTTTAACTCTTTTTCACAGCACTCACCGTTGAATTCCTCCAGAAGTGTTCCATCCTCCTCATATCTGACAAAATCCTCCGACAGAATTGTCTCTCTTATCCTTCGGGAAGATATGATCAGCCCTTTATCTCCAAACGACTTAATCATTTCCGGCAGTTCGGAAATCAGACCTTCACCCTGGATATATTTTCCGGGGAACACCGACTTAAATGTTTTGCTCATGGTTTATGGGTGTATTAAATTACATTTCACATTGCCCGGCTTCTCCCAGGCGGTGTTGTTTAATTCATTATAATTAGCTCATTGACATTTATCACAATCAGTATGGCAAAAGTGCCTAAAACGGTAAAATATCCTATCGCTTTACCACACCTGTTGATCGATCAGTGCCAATCTTGTTTCCGCTTCGTTCATGGCCTGGGATTTCCAAAGAAATCCCGTTTCAATGCTGCACCAATGATCTCCTTCAGAACGGTTATATCGATATCCGCGAGTTTGGTTATGTAGAGGCAGCCAACACCAGTCTTATGCTTGCCTAACTTTTCAAGTGCGGCAGCATGCTTCCTGATATCTCCGCAAAGGTACAATGACAGATTTGCCTTACGGGGTGAGAAACCGATCTGTAACCAGTCAACTTCCCTCCCGGTGGCTGGGCTTTTAACGCTTATATTGCCAAAGCCAATAAGGGAACTGCCCCACATTTTCGGCTCCTCCCCTGTTGCTTTCTTCATCATTTCCAAAAGCACGAAACTGTCTTTGCGCTTTTTTTCGTCCTGCACACCATTGATAAAATCCTCAACGCTTGCAGCGGTCTGTTTTGTTTTTATTTCAGCCATTTGTATTGTTTTTTGCTGGTCGCGACTTTATATTATGTGTCAAAGTGAATCAATCGAATAAATTAGTTAAACTTATTCAATAATGCCACTATTTACAATTTTCATTGATTTCGGTCAACACTCCTAATCCCAGTTCTTCAGCTTTTCTTAAATCCAAACAGCCACTATCTTTTTGGCCTGATGCGATCTTTGACAATCCTCTGTTGCGATATGCTTCAGCATGTTTAGGATTAAGTTTAATCGCTTTATTATAGTCTTCTATACTCCCTATGTAGTTTTTTTGGTCAAGCTTTAAATTTCCATTATCATAGAAAGATTTTGCAATTTCCTCCATTGACTTTCTTGCATATTGAGCTCCTAATTCATCCGCCTTTATCAAATCCATATATCCACTATCAAATTGATCTAAAGTAATCTTTGAAAATCCTCTGTTATGGTAAGCTTCAGCATGTTTTGGATCAAGACTAATTGCTTTATTGCAATCTTCTATACAACCTTGATAGTCCTTTAATACACGTTTTGAATTGCCCCTGGCGTAATAAGCTTCAGTAAATTTCGGGTTACTCTCAATTGCTCTATTGAAGTCTTCAATTGCAGCTCGGTCGTCTGATAAAGACTTCTTAAGTCCACTTGAATAATAATTCTCACTTGATGTGCAGGAGCATAAACTTAGACAAGAAGCGATAATAAAGTATATAATATTTTTCATAAAATTAATTTTTGATATGTTGATTTCATTTTTTTAAGTGGTTCTAACTTCCATTATATTTCTAATTGTTTTGATAGAAATTGCAATATTATCTGGAGGTTCTCTTGTTTGTTGTTTCATCAATCTCTGAGCAGGCCAACTATGTCGTGGCAGATGTTGTGCTGAATTGTGCCTGATCAATTTCTTTATTATTGATTAGTTAAAACAAAATAATTCTTTGGATTTTTTATTTCGCAACATATTATTTTCCCAAGTTTATCACATGAAACAAAGTATTTTCCGTCTCTTGAAACGCTGATTGAAGTAACAGTTCCCTCATGAAAAGTGTATATCTGTTTTGGTTTATCATCTTTAATGTTCCATAAGCAAATTTTCTTATCACTACTCCCTGATAAAATGTTTTCATTGTCTGGAAGAAATGATAAAGCCAGAATAGGTAAAGAATGTCCTTTAAATCTTCTTTCCCAAGAGTTAGTAACAAGATTATACAGTCTAATAGTAGTATCTGCACCACAGACAAAATATTTGCCATCGTTTGAAACCGAGAGCTCTTGACTCCAATTTCCAATATCAATACCTTTTACAAGAGTGTAATTTTGCAGATCCCAAATCTCTGCTCTTTTGTCATCGCGACTAACCGATACCAAATTCTTGTTATTGTTGTAAATCACGACACCCATAATTGGAGCTTTGTGCGTTCCAATGGTTTTCATTAATTTTCCGTCCTTAGCATCCCAAATTTTTATTACATTCTCAATATCACTACCTACCGCACCACTTGCGGAAGCAATTAAAGAACCATTTTTCGATATATAAACAGATTGTATGATTTCCTTGTGGCCACTTAAAGTGAAATTATTTTCATAGGTTTTTAAACTCCAAACTTTTATTGTTTTATCCCAGCTTGCTGAAACCAAAATATTTTCAGAAGTATCCATGGAAAGAGAATAAATATAATCTGTATGACCTTTGAGAATTTTCTCAACTTGTTTAGTTTCAATATTCCATATTGTTATTAAATTATCTTTCCCTGCACTAATTATTTTATTGCTTTTAGTTATTAAAATCGCTCGACATTCTACCGACTTACCAATGGTAATTTGACCTTTGGAAACATTAGGAAAAAATGGCGAAACAACTATGATTGTTAAGAAAATAAATTTTTTAATTGTTTGTTTCATCTTATTAAAATTAACAATATTAATAAATTAAACCCAGATTACGCATTAGATAATTGAAAAGGGAGATTATACTCCTTTGAATAGTTCCATAACCCGGAGAACCACGCTCGTCTTTTTTTATTAAGTGCGATTTTGAGAACAAGATTGCCATTTGCCTTTTCAAAGTATGCACCTATTGCGAAAGTTCTGTATCTTAGTGTTGATAATGTTTTCTGTGTTTTTTCTTGCAGGACAAACATCCTGAAAAGTGACATTAAATTATAGGCAATCATAGCAAAAGTCAGAGCAGCTTCTGTGGCGTAGAAGTCATTGAGATTAAAGCTGTCAAAACCAAAATCGTATTTTAATTCTTTGATCCTGTTTTCGGCATCGCCTCTGCCTCGATACAGTCGCCAAACTTCAGGAGCCGGTAATTTCATATTGGTTACATATGCTGAATATCGATAGTTTCTGTAAATTTCTTCTTCGGAAAATAGGCTTAACTGCTTACCTGTAGCTTGTGGCCGATCTTTTATCTTTTGTCGAACTATAACTATTCTTCGAGGCTTTTCCCAAGATTTGCTTTGATATATCTGCTCACAGATTTCAATTCCTGTATCTAATACCACCCAATTTTTACTGTCATGTATGAGGAGTTGAATGGGATGTGTAAACTTTACGGCTACAACATAATCCATCACTTTTTCTTCCAGATAATCTAAGATATCTGATTGGAAGAAACCACTATCCAGGCGTATCAGCCCTATAGTTTTGTTTTTAAGTTTCGATAAAGTGTCTTCTAAAAAAGAAAGAAAATTATTGGCTGATGAACTGTTCCCGCTTCGCAACCACATATTGGCAACTAATTTAACATCGGCAATAAATGCAATCAGCGGATGATGGCTGGCTCTGCCTTTCTTAGCTGGGTTATAGCCTTTTTTTGCACCTTCTTGTTCACCATATCGGGTCATTACCGACGAATCAATATCTAAGGTGAAGTTGTCAAACTTCACATTGTCAAAAATCCATGAGTAAAAATAGTCACTTACTTTTAGGTTTGTTGTTTGAGTGAATTTTGAGAAAAAACGTTTATAGGTATCTTGTCCGGGTGTATTCTTCCATTCAAAAATCTTCCCAAGAGCTGCATCATGCCGTGTGACTTCTGTATGCAAAAATCGATTGGCTCCACACCAAATACTCGTAATGAAGCCTTCTATTATGGTAGAAGTTTTATATCCTCGATTTGACCCTGAAACCGGCAAATCCGGGCTGTTTTCAATTAACTCTCTAAAGCCTATATTGCGCAACATTTGCTTCAAAAAAACCATTCCGCCCCATGGCGTAATCTCTTTGCTGGTATAGGATATATCAAATTCCATTGGCTTTTTTCTCTATTGCTACGCATTAGGATTTCCTGTTGTGAAAGTACTAAATATTTCTACTGCGTAATCTGGGTTAAATGGTTTTTCTATTTCTCCCCGCTTTTTTAGTGGTCGCTGGACTCCACTTTTTATTTTTGTCTTTCGTCACTATCTGTCAAGGAGTGTCGAGCCGAATTGTCGGTGGTTCTTTTGTTGGCATTCCGCTGTGTTTTTTTCAACTTGGCGCTTTGCCTGTTGAACCCACGCACTGTAATTGTAACTTTTTGTTTGTCCCGTTTTTTCAGCTAATTGTTTCTGTGTGATATGGGCTTCTTTTCTTGCTCTGTTAACATTTCAGAAATAACAAAAAAATTCGCTTCAGAATGAATGCTCTCAATGTTAGTCTTATACTTCTTAATTGCTGGATGAGGAAAACTTCCGGGAAGTTACAAAAATAACCGGCTGGTTTTTATAAAACAAAATATAATTGATTTTGCCCTACACTGAACAGCAATAATGATTTATATAAATTTACACAAATCAATTACTTTCACAAATTCATTCATTCAGAATAAATGAATCTCAATGATATTTTCCGCTTCATCCTATTAGAATTCAACACAATACAATTTATACCGGGTTGAAAAAATGAAGTTCCCGAAGAAGGATCAGAAGGATACCATCCTTTCATTCCGGCGATGGAATTGATCTGTGATCCGGTAGGCATGCCTGAAAATATAATCAATATTCCAGCGGTGTTCCCCAACCCTGCCAGCAACATGCTATCTGTCACAAACGTTAGGGATGCTAAAATTGAACTGTTCGACCCGAACGGCAAACTCATTTTATCTGATGAACAAATTACATCAACCAGAACACTTGACGTTTCCGGGTACCGTTCAGGAATTTACTTCCTCCTTATTACAACTAACCAAAGATGTATTGGGAAAAAAGTGGTGATCACAGCCCCAAACGGGGCGGAATACATTAACGATGGGTGTAAACGACTGGGTCAAGACTTTCGGTTTGTCTGTCCGTTACTTGAGAGATTAATGGGGCCAAAAATACACTAAAAGACCAGTAACGAATTCTTGTATTATCATGAAAGTTTCATATAGATTCATTAAATTTACCGTAACTATTCACCCCCTACAAATGTAGGGCATTAATTTGGGAGAGAGAATGCAAAGGATTCAGATTATTTTTAATCGCAGTGTCAATAATCGATCGCAGGATTGCAAAAGACTCAGCACCGTTGAAAGACTTGAACTGGC
>CAIQUS010000232.1 GCA_903875045.1 uncultured Bacteroidales bacterium | reverse complement strand
TTGGGTTAATTTGTTTGTAACTAATTCAAATATAACCAAATAAAGGGATTTCTCCACGCTTTTTAATGCAATGTTATGATTATCTTATTAACATAGGCGATCGATTAATTTATTGATTTTTGAACCCCGAAACTTGAGTAATTAACAGTTTGCCAAAACTGACCACTTTCATTGATATCGCCAACAATGAATGGTCGCAGTATCTTGCAGCTATTGAGTCGCTGGTTGTGAGCAACCGATCCAGGATTGAACTGGAAAAACGCAAATCCGAACACCTTCTCGATAAACAGGTAAGCGACATCAGCAGCCAACTTGACCAACTTGATCAGGTTTATAGGATTTTCAAGGCTCAAAACCTTTCCACCAAAAATCTTGACAAGATCAGAATGTCGATCGAGGTTCTTGGCAATGTGCTGACAAAGGACCAGAAAAGAGAATTTGAAGATGAAACGACCCGTCTAACTGAGCAGGTGCAAAGCGAAATTGCAAAGCTGAAAGAGAAAATTTCAGTTTTGAGGGAGAAAAAAAACAGGGAGTTTCATTTCCTTTTAAATTCATTTGAAGAGATATTCGCCAAATTTGAACAATCCTCGCTCACCAAAAACCTTGAGAATTCCGTTGCCCTGAACCTGAACTTTGATTCAGTGCTGCCGGATGTCGGTTTCTTAAGGGTGTCCGACAAAATTCACACCTTCAGTTTGCTGGGAGATACGGTCTCATTCAGGGTGCCACAGATCACGGGATTTGCCGGAAAGCAATGCCTCACACTGATTTATGACCCCGGGTTCAACATCAAAGAAAAAATTCATGAACTCATTATCCGGTTGCTGTTGTGTGCAGAGGCGGGAAACGTCAAATTTGTCTTTATCGACAACCACAGCAACGGAGAGGATTTCCTGGATTTCCTGAAACTCAATGAAGATCTTTACTCCGATAAATTGATCACCAGAGTAATTGACCTGGAGAGCAAGCTGGTGGAGCTGGATCATTACATGTCGAATATCTACCAGGGAAAGTTAAGCTCATACGCTCATATTTCCGATTATAACTGCGATAATCCTAAGGACATCCAGCCCTTTCATTTCCTGTTTTTCAACAATTTCCCCTCCGGGATCAGCTCAAACAGCGTTTCCCTGCTGGATAAGATTTTACGGCTGGGGCCCAAAGCCGGAATCCATGTGATCTTTGTTGCGCATTCAAATAATGTTGCGAACAACCCTTACAAACTTCTGGAGAAGACTTTTCAATATACTTTTAACCAGGACGATTATTTACTTCCGACTGTGGTCAAAGAAAACCTCAAAAGAGAGGTCCTGGCACTTTGCGAGAAAAGATACAACCCGGATGAAAACCTCTATTTTGAGGAACACTGCATTGCAGAACCTGATTTCTGGACAAAATCCAGTATCAGGGAGGTAGAAATACCCCTGGGCTTAAGACTCAATAAGGAGGTAGCCTTGAAATTCGACAATGCATTGCGCAAACATGCCATGCTGACCGGAGAATCAGGTTCCGGGAAATCGGTTCTGCTGCACACCATCATCATGAATGTATGTATCAACTATGCCCCGTCGGAGGTGGAGCTCTGGATGGCCGACTTCAAATCGGGCGTAGAGTTTAAGATCTATGCCGATTATAACCTTCCCCATGTGAAAATTCTGGCTCTGCAAAGTGACGAAGAGGTGGGATTGCATATCTTAAAACTGTTACGGACGGAAATTCAGAAAAGGGGTGAACTGTTCAAGGAGGCGGAGGTGTCAAATTATGCCGATTTCAGGAAAAAGAACCCGAAGACCCATTTCCCTCGTATCATGCTTATCGTGGATGAATACCAGCGGCTTTACCAGAACACCATAGTAAAACAGGTTGCAACCGATATCATCGATTATATTGCTTCCGAGGGTCGGGCTTTCGGCGTTAATATCCTGTTCTCTTCCCAATCGGTTTTACTCGACGGAAGGGCGGCAAATAACGTATCAACCAGGATTGTACTGCGTACCAGCCTGGGGAGGCAGGCCCTTGAATCCGGTTCAGATTCTGCCATATCCCTGAAAGTTGGTGAGGGCATTCTCAATGAGTTCAGCGGGGCCATGGGAAAAGACATCAAGTTCAGGTCCTTTTTCCTGAGGAAAGAGCCCTACCAGGTTACCCTTCTTCAGCAACTTTCGGAAAAGCAAAAGGAACTGCCTGTCCGCAATGATAAGTTCGTTTTTAACGGGGAGGCGAGGGCCGATCTGCTGCAGGTGAATCTTGTGAACCACCCTGAAGGGGCACCCGGCGATGAACTACAGTTTGTTCCCGGAGAAAAAATATTGATGGACAGCAACGATTATATCACTTCTTTTATCCGGCAGCCAAACAACAATCTTCTTGTAGTGGGAGGCCAGTCCTACGATCCATCTATCAGGTCCCTTTATGGTTCATTTTTATCACTTTTACCGCAAATCGATAAAAATAAGGCCCGGATCTTCATTCTCAACTATATCAACAACGGTTTCAGGGAACACTATTCCCGCGTCAGGGAACTTGCTTCAGCTCTTGAAAAATCAGGCTACCACGTAGTCTATTCTGAGACTGGCAATGATACGGAATCTGTCCTGGCAGACGTTGAAAACCATGTTGAACAGGCGAAAACAACATCGGCGCAGAATGAGGCGAAAACCTCCGGCATCCTGCTCGTCTTCAATATTGAAAACAACAGGAACCTGCTGGAAACCGAAGAGAAGGACCACCTGGGAAGAACCAGATCTGTAAAATCTCCGGCCAGTCTGAAACTACTTTCAATTCTCACTTCGGCTCCGGATTATGGTTTTTACACCATGGTGCAGGCAAACTCACCCGACGGCTACTATAAAATTTTCGGTGATATGGACCTGATTTGTTTCCGGCACAGGATCGCCCTGCAGATGTCGAACGACGATTCGCGCAAATTTGTCAAGGACACCTACCTTGCAAGCGGTTTATACAATGCCGAGATTGGGGATGCCTCCATCAACCGCTCCTGCTACTTCGATAACCTCAGGTCGGGAATGTCGGCAAAACTGAAACCCTTTGAATTTCTGGACCTGCAGAAACTGGAACAATTTTTATCCGAATTAAATAAAAAGTAATTCTATGGCAAGAAACGATACAACCGACAATGCGATGATCGGGGACCCTGAGGAGATGCTCTATTTTTCGTACTATATGAAACAGCTGATCAACGAACTCGACAGGAGCAGAACTGAAGCATTGCAGGGCATCGATAAAATGGGGCAGGGCTTTAAAGACGAGGTATTCACCACCTTTGAGGAAGAGTTTCATAAATTCGGCCAGTACATTGATGAAATCAATGAGTATTTTGAAAAGTCCTCCAAATATTACATGGAACTTACCGGGATCCTCGAGGATCATCTTAAATCAAAAGGAACCGGTCTGGGAGGAATAAGAATCAATTAAAACAGAAAAGCACAGCTCCAATGAAAATGACAAGAGAACAAATTACCGGCGCCCATGCCGAGGTGCCGAGTATCAACCTCGGAATAGAACGCCTGCGGTTGTTCAGCGATGCCCTGGATAAGTTTTACCTGGAAGGTGGACAAGCTGTCCTGCGCCTGAGCGACTCGCATAAAGATCAGAAATTCGAGGAATTTGAAAAGGAGTTTGATTCTTTTTTTCCATCGCTTCTTGAGTTCAGGAAAAAGAATGACGAATATGCCAAATACCTCGAGGACCGGGTGCGGTTTATTGAAAATGAACACAACGCAATTGTCTTTGGGCAGTAACCTATAAAACTATGCCGCAAGCCTTTGTAGAAGATCTGGGGGTGTTCCAGCGCCTGATGGATGCTTATCTCAACCTTAACAATGGGTGCGGGGATGGACTGTTGTTTACAGATGCTTATATTTCGGATGTTTACCGCGAGATTCTGGATATCAGGAACACCCTGGAGCACCGGCTTGAGGATGCCGAACGGAAACTTGCCAACCAGGCCATGGCTGAATCATTGTGTAAACAACGACTCGAATATGATGAAAAGGGCAACAAGAAAACCCCTGATTGCCGAATTGAAGAGCATAATACCATGAATGCCCGCCGGGAACAGAAAGCTGCACGAAACTGTCTTGATACGATGAACGAGTACATGCTTGCACTGGACAAACAACTGGAAACCTATAACCAGACAAAAATCAGGTTTGAAGACTTCCTCAATTCCAGAAACCAGGATACCATCTCCCTGCTTGCCTATTACAAGCGACTGGGACAGGATTACTTAACAACTGAATTTGATTACCATGGCACGAGAAGACCAAACAGATGAAAACCGCCTGCCCGAACCGGTTGAGAGATTTATTCAGCCTGTTGAACAGTTTTTCAAAAATTACCAGGCAGCGCAAGTTGTATGGAAGGACCGTGCATTCGACGAGTTGAATGAGCTCCATGTCGGGCCGCTGCGGGAAATGATAAAAGAATATTTGACTACGCTGAATCATACAGTCACGGTCATGGAGGCCATTCACGAAGAGTCAGGAAAGCTTCTCAGTCCTACCGCGGGCCTTGGTGGGTGGCTTTCAATTTTTGACATGGAAATGATCGTAAGACGTACAACGTCACGCTGGTTTTGCGGCGATGGCTGGGGTTCATAAAACATCTTAATGTATGAATGAAAAAATAGATTTGTTAAAGCCGCATGTTCGGCATTTTTGTAAAGAGGGTTATCTGGAAGAGGGGCAAAAGAAACTTTTATATGATCTGAGCAACCAGTACGGGGTAAATCCGAAGGAGGTTGACAGCCTGGTACAGTCTGAATTACTGGCTGTAAGGCAAAAACACATTGAGCACATCTACCGGGAGTCGGGGCAGCCCGACGCAGCATTGCATGACGAACCGGACCTGTTCACGGAGTCGGTAAGGAAATTTCCGGAGATGCTGAATGTGGGGACACTGCAGCTTCGTCTGAATGAAAAGGTAGAGGCCCCGGCCTTTATCCCGGTTGGAAAAAATGCCGGGATCTGCATCTCTTTTGAAAAGGGGGGCGAAAATGCAGCCCATATTTTCCTGGAGAACGTGGCGGTGAGGTTGCTGCTTTCTCTTCCCAAGGGCCTTGTCAACCTCACCCTGATCGATATCCAGAATATGGGAGGATCCTTCATCAACCTTTCGGGCCTTGATGAGCGCATTTATAAAATCATAGACGAGCCAAGGGATATACAGTCATTCCTTCAGAACACTGCAAAGAATTCTGCTGCATTTAATTTTAAAGAGTTAAAAAACGATTTTGCCGATATCGCCATTTACAATAAAGCGAACCGGTCGAAGGCAAGGCCCTACCAGGTTGTACTTTGTGCCTTCTTCAACACATCATTCGACGATGCTGCCATCGCTGAACTGGAAAAGGTTATCAAACTTGGTAATAAGACCGGGGTGTTTTTCCTGATCGCTGCCGACAGGCATGCGTTAAAAGGCCGGCCGTCATTGGAAAAGTATCTGAAGGACCAGATGCTTTTCGTTGAAGGTGCGTCAGGCAGCTATATGGTGCATACCTCAGAAAATCTCAGCCTCTTCAATAAAGTTTACCGTTTTTCACCGGTTGTCCATCCTATCTTTCACAACGGGACTATTGCCAAAATAAACCATGAGCTTGACCCGCTGAAATGGCCGCTTGGTATTCACAGCAAACAGAAAACAAACAAAGACGCCATCAGCGATCTGGAGATTCACTTTGCCCGGGATGAAAAGGGAAAAGCTGCAGGAATCAGGCTCTCTGACCAGAACAATCATTGTCTGCTGATCTCAGCCAGCAGGGCCGAATCTGACACCGCAGTGCAATCTGCCCTCCTCTCTCTGAACGAGATGTACTATGAACAAGAAGTGAATCTCTATCTGTACAATTGTTCTCCCTCCGAGGCACTTCATTTTTTGCCCCAAACCATAAGTAATGTGGTTTCCGACAAATCCTACCTGCTCTTCGGTATGCTGGAACACATCCAGCAGATTGTTGAAGAAAGAACGAAACTGTTCGCTGGATTTTCGTCCGAAGCCACTGATTTTACCTCCTATCGTGAGCACAGCACCGACCGGCTGCCCCGCATTCTATGCTGTATCTGCGGCCTGGATGTGCTTTTGTCTGAAAACAGCATTTGGGAGGATAAAAATGTGCTGTTGCTTGACAGCCTGATCCGAACGGCTCACCGCTATGGGGTTCATTTTCTTTTGACCATGCAGCCTGCCGATGAACTATTTAAATTCAATGTAAGCGCTTTGAACCAGAAGGTTTTTATCTCTGTTGCCAGAACTGAGATCGAAAAGATCTCTATGCCTGCCGAAGAGATAGATCTCGATTTCGCCGGAAGTCCTGCAAGGGGGATCATCATCAATGAAAGGACGGGAAATTTGCTCAGGATACAAAACGACCTGTTCAGTGAGGCCGCGAGAAATGACCGCTTCGAAAAGATCGGCGCCTTGCAGAAAGGTCCCGCTGCAGCTGAACTGACTACGATCATCGAAGAAAATGATACATATCCTGCTTCCTATTTGAAACAGCCTGTCCTCCCTGCCACCACGGTCGGGAGCAGGGAGAACATCAGGATCGGGTACCCCCGGTATTATGCCAATAATTTTTCCGGTCTCCCCATTTTAGACAAAGGGAAGTAACTATTCACCCCCTGTTTTTTTAAATCCAAGGGTTATTAACAATTTTCAGGGTTGTTTTACTGTTTCGTTTATAAATCTAAGCGATATTAACCGTTTCCGGTTGATTGATTGTTTGTAAGATAGCTGATTTTACTATT
>CAIQUS010000231.1 GCA_903875045.1 uncultured Bacteroidales bacterium | reverse complement strand
TCGTAAATCCAATTTAATGCCATCACTATGAATGCAATTTCAGAACTGTTAACCACGGCTGAACTCTGCGAAAAATTACATATCTGCAGGCAAACCGTTTACAAGCATACACTTTCCGGCAGGCTTACCTCCTACAGGCTGGGCCGGTTGGTCTACTATAAGGAATCAGAGGTGATGAATGCATTGAAGAAAATCGAACCTGTGAAAATTATAAAATACTGACCCCATGAACATCAAACTAAACCGGCTTACCCTGTCAAACTTCAAGGGTATCAAGGAGCTGACCATCGAACTGAATGACGTGACCAACATCCACGGGGAAAATGGTACCGGAAAGTCAACCATCTTCGATGCGTTTACCTGGCTGCTTTTCGGCAAAGATTCCCACGATTCCAAAGACTTCAACATCAAAACCCTCGATCAGGCCGGCAAAGCCATCCCCATGCTCGAACACGCAGTCGAAGGTATCCTGGATGTGGATGGCACAGAAATAACCCTGAAACGCATTTATCAGGAAAGGTGGCAACGCAGGCGCGGCGCCGAAGAGAGCGAGCTTACCGGTCACGAAACCCTGTATCATTGGAATGGGGTGCCGCTACAAGCTGGTGAATTTAAAATAAAGGTCGATAACCTGGTAAATGAAGGTCTCTTTAAACTGCTTACCTCGGCCCTCTGCTTCAATGCGATGAAATGGCAGGACCGCCGACTGGTATTGATCCAGCTTGCGGGTGAAATTTCCGACAGCGATGTATTGGCCGGTATGAACAAACACCAGGTGGCCGATATAACTGCCATCCTCAATGCTGGTAAAGACCTGGCCGAATTCCGCAAAGAGATTGCCGTCCGTAAAAAGAAACTCGGCGATGAATTGAAAACGATCCCTTCCCGTATGGATGAAGTCTCAAGGTCCATCCCGGAACCGGTCGATTTCGAGGCAATCAAAATTGATATCAACAAAAAACAGGTCGCCCTGCACGGCATTGAGAACACGATCAGCGACCAGGTGGCGGCGTATAAGTCACAGGGCGAACAAATTCAGGTATTACAGAATAAGATATTCGCGCTCAAACAGCAACAACAATCAATGGAGTTTGAAGCGAAAACCGAAGCGCAACGAATTTACAATGAACGCACCCTCCTGATTGCCGGCCTGAAGCAAAAACATGCCGAATGTATACGCCAGTCAAACGTCGATCAGGATTCTCTGCCAAAATTGTTACAAAAGAAAACGGATACCGAAAATGCCCTATCTGTACTTCGGCTTGCATGGACTTCATTAAACGGGGAGGAACTGAGCTTTGAAGAAGATGAATTTATTTGCCCAACATGTAAACGTGATCTTGACCCCGTCACAATGGCCGAAAAGCAAGATCAAATGTCCCGGGATTTTGAGCAGAATAAAACAAACCGGTTAGCCAAGATTAATGAGGAAGGTAAATATCTGTCCGCCGAACTTGTTCAGACAAACAAGATTATAGAGTATACATCGCAGGAAATTTCTTCATTGAAAGCCCAGGCTGATCATCTTGCATCAGACCTTAAAACCGCCATTTCTGCCGAACTGGATGTTGTTACTGCGCCTGATCCTGATCCCATTCAGCACCAAATCACCCGGTTGGAACAACAAATTCTTGCATCCACCAAACTTGATCTGGAATCCCTCAAGAATCAAAAAGCGGGAATCCAGTCCGAAATCTATGACCTGCAGGTCGCCCGGGGCAAAAAAGAGGTCATCGATCGTGGAAAGGCCCGCATCAAGGAACTCCTG
>CAIQUS010000230.1 GCA_903875045.1 uncultured Bacteroidales bacterium | reverse complement strand
GTATACAAATCATATCCGAGATTACGCCGTATTTTCAGATAACGCTGCAACTCCATTGAAAGGATCATAGCTGACCTCCTTCCTTCAAAGGCCAGGGCAGGGCAATAGTCCGCAGACCGTTAATATCCTGACGGGCATATATCAATGTAGTAGCGCGTGAACGATGCCGTAACGTATTGCTGATTTCTTCAAGGCTTGCACCTTTCTGCACCAGGTTGGTAGCAAGACTATGCCTGAGCATATTGAAGACCGAATATGGCGCAGGTGTTGGAATATTCGTTTTTTTCAATGCCTGATTAAGAATGTAATTCAAAACCGCAGCATCTTTAAAAGGCCTGTGTGGAATATGCCAGGTTACGAATAAATATCGACTTGTGCCTATCCGTTCATGCATGAGATAATCTGCTATGGCTTCTCCTATATCCTGTGGCAACGGCGTTTTATCGTGAAAACCACCTTTCCCACGAATATATATTTCTCCATTGCGCCAATCAATGTCATCCAATTGTATAGCAATGACTTCCGGCGATCGAAGTCCCAGACGTGCCATTAGTAAAACCATCGCATAGTTGCGTTTTTTCCAACTGCAAGTGGATAGAGTACGCAAAGCTTCAAGTAATTCTTCAACATTGTCTGGCGTCAAATGATAAGGAATGCGCCGAGCACATTTCCGGGCAACACTTGGGATTCCAACTGCCAGGTTGGTCTCAATTTTCTCATATTGGAATAAAAACCGGAAAAAACTGCGCATACTACTTACGACTGTTAAATCCCGGAACGGTAGATTACGTACTGTCATGAATTGTAAAAAGTCAGCAATGTCAAGCCCCGTTATTTTTGACACTTCATCCGGACCTTCTCCGAATTTGAATTTAAGCAACCTATCCATAAAACTGCAGTATTTATAGATAGTTTCATCAGCTAATCCACGCTGGCGGCTAAGATACGTTTGATACTCAGCCTTGAGTTTTTCCCTTGATTGGGTTTTTAATGTTTCCATAATTCACCTCCTGTTTTGGTTTAAAAAGAGGTAAAATTATGCCGAATACCTGTATCTGAGAAGTGTAGAAATCAACACTTTGTCAAGTCCATGCGGCATAATAATGGATGCGGCATTATGACCATTATGCCGATATCGGCATAATTGCCATTGCCCTGCACCATCAAAGAAAAAGCGAACTCGTGACCATAAAAAAAGCCTTGTTTCCAAGGCTTTCTTTCGTTGGTTGGACTGTTTAGAAAGGGATTTCGTCCGAGCTTTCTGGCATGTGGTAATCAGTGTTGTCAGGAAAAATTAAAGCTTCTGTTTTTGGCGTTGCCGTTCTTTTTGGTTTTCGGGTGCTTTTCTTGGGAGCATCTTCAACCAGGCTTGCCTGAGGTTCCGGTGTTTCAACCAACTTATTTACGTATGCTGTATATCCGTGGCCGAAACTGTCTGGATTTTTCAATTTCGCCACTTCAAAAGTGATGTAATCTTCACCGTTGAATACATGAGAGAGCTTTGCAATTTCTGACAGTTTGAAACTGAATTTTACGATTGATAAATTCGCGACCTGGGTGCCTTTTCCGATGTAGATTTTTTCAAATGTTTTCATAGCTGAGATTTTTAGGGTTAAATTATATGCAAGTGTATTTAGCTATCGGAAGAGGCTGTCAAGGAGGAATTGGAATACCGGAAGGCAATGAGGATATGCCGAGAAAATCCTTTACTGACCTGTAGAGAGATAATAGCTTAGCATAGCAATTAATACCTGAACTCAGTTATGCAACCATGTAGTAAAATGCATCGGAAATGTGCCGTCGCTGAATTAATCGGGAAAGGCGGTGGAAAACTGGATTGCAAATGGACTCATGCAACAGGTGGGGATCATCATTTTTGTGTGGGGATAAAGTAAGCGGGTTTTGGAAGGATTCTTATGTGAAAGAGTTGAGATAATGGAATAGCAAGAATGAAAGAAATCTCTCAAATATTGTGTAACTTGAACAGGTAAAAACAGAGAAATGAAATTATAAGGAGAATATTACTATATCTGTAGGCCTGAGCAAAAGAGGTTTGAGATGAAAGGATGGTTATTGTAACGCTTCTCCTGTAACTGTTGAAAATAGAATATAAAAATAGTTGTATATTGTTATCATTATTACAGTTACAGGCTTATTTGGTTCAGTTCGTTTTTAATTATGGTTGCTTAATTTGCATTATTTTACAATAATTTCAGGAAGTATTTAAAGTGTAGCATTTACCCAAATTAGGTCATCGAAGTTCTCATTAGAACTGAAATATAAGAATTTATCATGATCAATTCCTTTAAATTTGAAAAGATTATTTTTATCAGGCTCAATGATAATGACATTTGAAAGATTAGGACCATGCCTATTAATTAAGGTCATTAAATCTGAACCATCAACTTCACAACATGGTTTTATTAAGGTAAATTCTATTTTATCTCGGACTGTTTTAGAATATTTGTATTTCATAATATTTGATTAAACACTGATTAAAAGTATGAATTTTGTTATATTGACTGTCCAATAATAAAAAAAGGGTTCATTCTCTGTAAAATACCTGTTAATTTATAGTCTTGAATTAGGAAGCCAAGATATTAATAAAGACAGGTTCTCTAAACTCAACCCTCATCGGATCTTTTTCCTCATCAGAGATTATTAATTGAACAAAAAAATCATCTTTCTTACGCATAAATGCAAATATTAAACTTGAAGAATTGTTTTCTCCCCATAGTGTTGTTTGTGCAATTTCTAAATCAATTTCAGGGTTATATGTATAATTCAATCCGACAATCGGAAGATTTTTGTGATAATCAAGAAATCCGCTTTTAACAATTCTTTCTACCTTATTAAACGTAAACCAAGTAAGTAATCCTCTGCCAATTGAAGGCATATAAATAACTTCAGAGAAATCATCATCATTTTCATTATGAAAGTAATCATCCACTATTGTTTCCGAGTTTGGTTGTAATCTGAAGATTCTTGTTCTCCTAAAGCGGATATGATACTCATATCCGTCTGCAATTTGTTTGATTTTTGTGCTCATAGAGATCAGTCAAAGAATTAGAAAACAATCGACTACTTGAAAAGTTGCTCTAAATTGGGAATATCGTTAGGGTCATCAATCAAATGACGTATTTGTTCCAGTGGCACCTTATTATCAATTAAATATTTAAGTTTATTTGTGAAACTTGAATATGATTCCAATTTAGGTTTTATATTGCCTTGGCTCAATTCAAAAACTTTTCGTGAAATTATAAGTACCTCTTGTTTTAGTGGTGAATAGTCAATATTCTGATCGATTTCTGAATAGATATTAGTGTTTTTTAGATCGGTTTCATTTATTATTCGAATTATTCTTTCGAACATCTCAATCTTATTTTTAAAGTCTGAAACTGACTCCTTCCAACCATTTTGCCAATTTAACATATTTTCTAATATTGGGGGCGGGTAAATCGCTCTATTTTCTTCGATGCTTTTTTGGTTTTCCAATAAACCGTGTGAATAGAATTCAAAACATAATTTTAAGGTGCTAAGCATATTATTAGTTTTAGAAGTTCATTGTTAATTGAATATAAATTGACAAATATTCGCTTTTGGTATACATCTGTCTTCAAAAGGCAAAAATGATGACTTAATGAAAAAAGTGCGTTAATACCTTCAATGTGTTCATGAAATTATTTGAACTGTTTGTTTCTTTTGCATTATGCAACGAGTGAATAACATTAGGAATGGTTATTTCAGCCATAGATATAACTGATAATGTGAATTTCATTTTTCTGTATCCTGAATAAGATTTCCGTTAAGAAATAAATAGTAATCAAATTTACGATTATTTACAAATCCATAACAATTTTGAATTATTCGTGATAATTATTTCATGAAGACATTAAAAAAAAGTTCCGGTTTTCCTGAACTATAGGATTAAGGCTACCCTTCTGCAAAGGAATAAAAGTGGTCATTTCCAATGTTTGTATGGTAAAAAACGCTAATTTCAATCAACATGCAGGCATATTTGATTTTTATTGTAATTTTTTATCCGGTTCGTTGTTCAAAAAAAATCAACGGGGAAAGCCCCATATCTCATAATTTTCAAAAAGGCTTAAAAATCCTGAAGGCAACGCACAGAAAACCCGGGATTCTTGTTATAGTAGTAACTTATCACGAACGGGTTACCGTGCTGCGTTTCTCGGACCCAGGCACTGAGTGAATTGTACTCGGTAGAACTCCACCATTGGCCCCAATTGCCAATGCCGCCGAACGAGACATTGTCGTAACGGTAGCCTGCCGGGACGGACGAAAATCCACTTTCGTTGGTGGCCCCTGAATTGGGAGCATTCCACAGACCGGTGCCATCGTCGTACGTACCGGTAGATTTCATTTTTCCGCCGGCTACATTTGTTCCTCCAAGAAAGGTAGTTACAGTAGTCCATTCCGGATCTGTTGGAATATGCCAGCCCGGTGGGCAAATCCCCTGCACTCCAGCTGTGGTCATATACGCCATCATCTCATTCCATTGGTATAAGCCACCATAAATGGCACAATAAGATTCAATGTCGTAGTAGCAATACTTTTCGATGGTTCCGTTATTTGTTTGGTTGTCAAAGCCATTGATTTTTGTCCCGATGTTGAGATTTTCCTTCAACCAGCATTGTGAGCCTATCTGAACTGTATTGTAAGTTTGGCCGCCATAAGATACCGTGGGTGTTCCCGTGCAGGGTGCTCCGGGACAGGTTGAAGTAGTTTGATTTAATACGACCGGTGTTGAGTTCCCGCATGTATTGTATGCCCAGGCATAGCGAGAGTAGGAAATGTTGCAAGTCAGCCCGGTTTCGATCCAGGTGGTTGTCGTTCCCATATTTATAGCAGTGGCGTAATTATCTGTTGTATTCCACATATACCCATTAGCTCCAGAAACAGTGTTCCAATTCCAGGTAATCTGGTTCGTAGCAGGCACACAAGTGCCTGCTACAGGTGAAGAAGGAATACTACCAATAGTTAACTGTGCTAATGTAACCAGAGTTGAATAACCGCAGCTATTATAAGCCCAAACATATCTATTATATAGTGTGCTACAATCGAGGCCGGTCTCTGTTTTTGTCAGGGCGGTACCCATATTTGTAGCTGTTGAATAATCATCGACTGTATTCCACTTATAGCCAGTGGCACCGTTAACGGTATTCCACTTCCAGATTATCTGGTTCGTAGCAGGCACGTGTGTGCCAGCTAGCGGTGAGGGAGGAATACTACCAATAGTTGACTGTTCTATTACAACCGGGGTTGAATAACCGCAGCTATTATAAGCCCAAACATATCTATTATATAGTGTGCTACAATTAAGGCCGGTCTCTGTTTTCGTCAGAGCTGTACCCATATTCGTTGCTGAAGAATAATCATCAACTGTATTCCATTTATAACCAGTGGCATTGCTAACAGAATTCCACTTCCAGATTATTTGGTTTGTAGAAGGCACGTGTGTCCCGGCTACTGGGGAGGATGCATTCCCAATTGTTGACTGTTCTATTGAAACAGGATTTGAATAGCCGCAACTATTATAAGCCCAAACATACCTGGTATATTGGGTACTGCAAACAAGGCCGATCTCTGTTTTCGTCAGGGCTGTACCCATATTCGTTGCTGTAGAATAATCATCAACTGTATTCCACTTATAACCAGTGGCACCGATAACAGTATTCCATTTCCAGATAATCTGATTTGTCGATGGCACATGAGTGCCGGCCAATGGTGAAGAAGGATTTGAATTCGTTGATTGCGTTAAGATTGTTTCTAGAGAATTACCACAAGCATTGTAGGCCCATACATATCTGATGTATCCCGTGTTGCAGGATAAGCCTGTTTCGGATTTTGTAGTAGCTGTTCCCATATTTGTAGCATTTGCATAATTATTAGTAGCGCTCCACTTATAACCGGTAGCGTTTACCACCGGGTACCAGTTCCATATAATTGAAACAGGTGTGGGAATATGAGTTCCCTCAACAGGCGAATCTAGCATTGGAATCGATGTTGTAGCTTGTGTCATACTTAAAACGCTTGATTGTCCACAATCATTATAGGACCATACATACCGGGTATAGTTTGTTAGACATGTCAATCCGGTTTCAATATTGGATGTAGTAGTTCCCATGTCAGCCGCAGTAGTATAATTATTTGTAGTATTCCATTTATAACCGAGCGCTATTGGAACCGAATTCCAATTCCATATAATCTGATTCCCATCAGGAATATGAGTTCCCGTAGTTGGAGAGACCGGCAATGTGCATTGCCAGGCAATATTGCGCCACTTTCCGCCCTGAAAGGCTGAGATCATTGCTGTACCATCGGAATTACAATTAGTACAAAACACCATAAGCCCTTCAATAGGATTAGGAATAGCATTGCGTTGTTCAAAAGACATTCTGGGTGGTAGGAATCCTTTATTACTGAATTTCACATCCAACCCGGCCGATGGATCTGGTGCACTGTTGTCTGTGTTGATGCCTACCTGAGCAAAGGTGTATAAAGATGGGACTGTTAAAAATAATCCCAACACGACAAAAAACCTGCAAAAGTTCTTCATAAGAATGTGTTTTATTCTAGTTATGGTAAAATTAAATCAAAATACCGTCATAAATTCAATCCTACATAAATAATTCCTAAATTATTTTCCGGGACAGCTATACCTTTGCCTTGGTGAAGGAATGAGAATAAAAAAAGCCCCGGTTTTCCGGGGCCAAAAATCACATGCAGCCTTCATCAGCAAAGGAATAATAAGCATCATGGGCAACAATTATGTGATCCAGAACAGATATTTCAAGGAGGGCTCCGGCATCTTTGAGCTTCCTGGTGATTTTCATATCTGCTTCACTTGGAGTTGGCATCCCTGAGGGGTGATTGTGCCCAAGGATCAAAGATGATGCATGATTCTCCAGGGCAATGAAGAATATCTTTTTAGGATCCACAACGGTGCCTGATATCCCTCCTTCGGAAACCTTCACCGTCTTCATGATCTTGTTCGCCCGGTTCAGCAGCAACATCCAGAATTCTTCATACGGCAGTTCGCCAATCAGAGAATGAAAGACTGTATAGGCATCCTGACTGCGAGAAATTTTTGGTTTGACAACTACTTCGCAGGCATTTCTCCTGCGGGAAAGGGCAAACATGGAGGCAATCTGGCAGGCACGTTGTTTTCCGATGCCTTTTACCTTCTGCAGGTCAGAGATTCCGAGCTTCCAGAATTCGCAAAGGTTGTTTTGGCATGAAGCCATGATTTTCTGAGCAATGTCAAGGGAGTTTTCCTGGGGAGTGCCACTGCCGATTAGGATACTGAGCAGTTCTGCATCAGATAAGCTTGCTGTGCCTTTGAGCAGTAACTTCTCGATTGGGATGTCATCTTCTGCCCAGAATTGCATCGGGATCCTGTTTTCGTAGGTTGTGCCGTTGACCAGGCCTGGTTGTGAATCCATGAATGATTTTT
>CAIQUS010000229.1 GCA_903875045.1 uncultured Bacteroidales bacterium | reverse complement strand
TGGTAAATGGGGTACATCATATTTGATATTTCACCCCTTCGGGGTTTATGGATAGACTCCACAACCGATTATTCTACAATCATTTCAGCCCTTCGGGCTTTTGATTGTTGGAATGTCATTCCCTAATTCACAACAAAATCCCGAAGGGATGAAATGATTGTAGTAGTGAATCATATTGATTTGCAACAAAATCCCGAAGGGATGGTATGATTAGATTTTCTAATAGAAACCGTTGAAGACCCTCAGGAATATTGAATTATCAAGGCGCTCGGTTAACTCCGAAACTTGAGTTATATAACGGCTTAAATATCAGAAATAAATTAGTCTCATAAATCCCGGATACAACGTATGGAAAACCCGTAACTATAAGATACGCCCCGGTTTAAAGATACTGACAGGTCTGACCAAAACTAAACCTGACAGAGTCTGAAAGACCTGTCAGTGTTTACCGGTGCAACATCCAAATCTTCAGATTGGTATGGTAAACATAAAGATAGAACCACCATTGTCATTGGTTTCTATCCAGATTTTTCCACCGTGCATTTCCACTATTTTTTTACAATGTGCCAGTCCGATACCGGTTCCTTCGTATTCATCCCGATGATTGATTCGTTTGAACAGGATGAAAACTTTCTCTCTGTCATTTTCTTTAATTCCGATCCCATTGTCCTTAATGGCAAACTTCCACTCTTTTTCAAGGCTTTGGGCTGTAATTATTATTTCCGGACTGGTATCCTCATTCCGGAACTTGATAGCATTGTTAATCAGGTTCTGGAATAACAGCCTCAATTCCGTGGCATAGGCACTTACCCGTGGCAGACCTTGTACGGTTATTTTTGCATTATTTGCATTTATTGAATCATTCAAATCAGAAAGAACTTCCGTTACAATTATATTGCAGTCAACCATACTCATTATCCGATCTTTGCCTAATATCTGATACTCGAGAATGCTCTTTACCAGTTCATTCATCCGCAGTGCCGAATTCGAAATAAACTCAATGTACTTTTTCCCTGTTTCATCCAGTTTCTGAGCATATTCTTCCTGTATAAGCTGAGTAATGCCCACAAGTGTGCGCAATGGCTCCTTGAGATCATGGGATGCGATGTATGTAAGCTGTTCAATCTCCCTGATCCGGAAACCAAGTTCTTTATTTAACGAATCGAGTTGTCTGGTACGTTCAGCAATGCGTTCTTCAAGGGTATCATTCAGTTTTCGGATCTCATTTTCTGCATGTTTGAGCTCGGTAATATCCGTAAAAGTCCCTACTATTCCGGCTACCTGATTAAGTTCGTCATAAAATACATTCTTCGCGAAAATTACATCGCGGATTTGTTTGTCTTTATCGGTTATCTTAAATTCATAAAGTTGCTTCTCCGGATGGGCTATAAGTTCCAGGTCATTTTGATGATATGTCCTGGCCAGGTCGGTTGGCCATAAATCCATTACAGATTTGCCCCTGATGTTTTCTTCGGTAACCCCCATCTGGCGGCTAAACGCTTCGTTACACCCTAAATAAAATCCCTTTCGGTCTTTAAAGAAAACCGGAATGGGTATCGAATGCAACAATGCGTCTGTAAATTTAAAATTTCGTAAAAGTTCTGATTCAGCACGTTTACGGTTATTGTTCACAAGTATTTGGGATACGATGGATGCCATGGTACTTGCAAACGATTCCTCATCAGAATACCAGGTACGCTTTTCACCGACATGTTCAAGGCAAACCACACCATTTAACTCCCCATCCATATAAATTCCGGCATCGAGCATTGAACTTATTCCATTCGGAGCAAGATAACTCTCTGTAAACTCACTGGTACGCGGATCACTTTGGGCATCATCGGCATTTATCCTGCTTTCAAGATGGATGGCATTAAAATAACGCGGAAAGTCGGTATAACTGAGAATTGCACCTGAACTGTGTTTTTTTGTATTATTTTCAAAAAGCGATACGCATCGCAAAACGGTTTTATCATCAGAAAACAACCAGATACTTGCACGATCAACCTGGATTGCACCGGAGATTTGCTCAGTAAGTTCTTGAAATGACTCTGAAATACCGCCTGTCGAAATCACCTCATCCTCCACAATTCTGGAAATGGCATTGCGTTGCTGACTTGCACGCTCCCTGCTTTGTGAAAGTGCCAGCTCAGCCAGCCTGTGCCCGGTAATATCTCTTACAATTGTCAAAACCGTGGTTTCAGAAGCGGGAACAATGCGTGCTTCGTAGAATTCCTCTTTGCCATTGACATTAATTGAATAAAGAAAGAGCACCAATTCTTTATTTAGCAACGATTGTTTAAACGCTGCCATTGCCTTATGGGTAATATCGGGAGGGAACAAATCGCTGATATTTTTCCCGATAAGGGCTTCTCTTGGTTCAAAGAGTTTTGAGTCATCTTCGGTGTAAACTTCCAAATAGTCACCATTTTGGCTAAAGACAAACAACAAATCGGGGATTGCTTTGAGGATGGCCGCTTTTTTATTTTCGCTTTCAAGCAGGGCATTTTCTGTTTGTTGGTGTTCGGTGATTTCATGTCTAAGCAACTTATTCTTTACTTTGAGCCTGACTGAAATTATCAGGACCATGAGCAAAAGCAACATTGACACACTTGATTGAATTACTTCAAATAACTGGTAATAAAACCATGATTTTGCGTCAAAATCCATGGCAAATACTGCAATAACTTTGCCGGTAGCCTCCTCTTTTACAGGAATAAAAACACTTATCCAGGTACCCCATCTGTCGGAAAGAGGAGATGTAATCAGCTCTTTCCCATCTCTGAAAGGCTGCTTATCTTGTGCTTTAGCTTCCGTGTATTCTTGTCCGGGCGGTGAATAATCTTTTGAATCCTCAGGTTCTGAATCTGCAAAAAAGTATATTTTTCCGTTTTGCTCTGTATATAAATATGCAAATCTTGCATTGGTATTGACACGGATTATTGCCTTCAAGGTGTTTTTGATCAGCTTATATTGAGGCTTGTCAGTATCGGCAGGTTTTGCTTCAAGCGCTTGTAAATCCACTATTGGCAATGTTGCTTCAATGGATCTGGCAAGTTCCATTACATGTTCAGATTGCTCATTATCAATTCTTATCCAGGTATATCGGACATATATACCACTAATTATTGTAAATGCCAGAAGAAATAAAATATTCTGAATCTCTTTTCTTATCATTGGATTTAATTTGCGCATGAGGAAACTTTTAAATGCCAATTTCGCTCTCCACCCAAATCCCGCCCCCTGCAATTCCACTATTTTTTTCAATGAGCAAGTCCTATTCAGCTTCCCTCCTGTGTATTTTCAGCCTGCCTCGTGATATCTGTCACAAAGGCAATCACGGCCATGCCATCGGGAAGCATGATCTCTGAAGCCATCACCGACACGGGAAATTGTTTACCATCAGTGCGCAATGCTACCGTTGTAAATTCGGTTGTTCTCTGGCCTTCGGGATATAAACGGCTGGCACGTTCACGCATATCTGCGATGCACTGGGGAGGATAGTACGATTCCACGTGACGGCCCACTGCCTCACCTACGCTTTTCAAGCCAAACATTTCCACGAACTTATGATTTGCATACAATCCGATCCTGTTACGGGTAACATTGATGGCTACCGGTGCATTTTCAAAAAGGGTCCTGAACCGCGTTTCACTCGCCTGTAGCGCCTCTTCCGTACGCTTGCCGATGGTAATATCTGTAAAGGTGATCACCAGCCCGTCGATACGGTCGTCCAAGGTGCGGTAAGGCATGATACGCACATTGAACCACCGCCCGTCGTTCGAAGTGATGGCTGTTTCGATGGTAGAAAGGGTTCTGAGCACCTGTCGGGCGTGGCTTTCGATTTCAGGATATAACAAGTTGGAAACCAGATCGGTAAAAAGTCTGCCGACATCAGAGTTACGCAATTTGATGATATTGGTCACCGCTTCGGTAAATCTGCGGATGTTCAACTCCTTGTCGAGAAAAAGGGTGGCAACCTCTGTGGAGTTGAGCAGGTTTTTCATGTCGTTGTTGGCCTGAACAAAATCGCTTACCTTGCTTTGCAGTTCCACATTCACGGTTTGCAGCTCTTCGTTCAGGCTCTGCATCTCCTCCTTCGATGTGGTAAGTTCCTCGTTGGTTGACTGCAGCTCTTCGTTGGTTGATTGCAACTCCTCGTTGGTCGATTTCAGCTCTTCCTGGGATGTCTGCATCTCTTCGCGGGTGCTTTGCAGGTCTTCATAACTTCGCTGCAGTTTAATTTCAAGCTCCTTTTGCCTGCCGGTGAGCCGTCGTTTACCGGTTTTAAGGTTCTCCGGATCATGTTCAATCATGGCAGGAACATCGGTAAAAACCACGATCACCATACCCCGGATAGCATCCGGGCTTTCGATTCGCTGAACGGTGATATCGACCAACTGGCTTCCGCCGTTGGTTCCAACCTTAAGGTTGTGCACCATTACCGGATCAAAGTTTTGCATGGCTTTGCGGAAGGCATTTGGCAGCGCCTCACGCAACCCTTCGCGCGCCATGGCATAAATGTTAAGGTTTGTTTTTCCTGCAGAATGTTCCATGTATTTTCCGGTACGCCCGGTGATGAAAATGATGTCGCCTTTATCGTTCACCAATGCACTGGCCGGTGCAAAACGCTGAATCATCAATTGTTCGGCAGAGGCCTGTACGTTGTCAGTGCTTTTTGATGGCGCCTGCTCTTTTGGAACCACTCGCCGGGTACGGGAAAACGAGCTTGGAAAGTCGAGGAGATCATGGGAGATGGGGGTGATGGTGCGTTTGAAAATTTTTAACCGCGGATCAACCTCTTCAAATCCATCCCTATGTGCCCCAAGACTTTCGGCAGTGCCAAGCAGCATGATCCCACCCTGGTTGAGACTGTAATTGAACAGCGCCACCAGCTTTTTCTGCAATTCGGGTTCCATGTATATCAGCAAATTGCGGCAGGTAAGCAGGTCGAGCTTGGTGAATGGCGGGTCTTTGATCACATTCTGGGGAGCAAACACCACCATCTCCCGGATGGCGGTTATCACTGAAAATCCATCACCGGACACATTGAAGAACCGGTTTAACCTTTCAGGTGCAACATCGGCAGCTATATTTTTAGAAAAATAACCTTTACGGGCTAATTCAATGGCATCGGCATCGAGATCGGTGGCAAATATCTGCAATGTCAGGTTTTTGCGTTTTTTTATTTTCTCGAGAGCTTCCTGGAAAACAATGGCCAGCGAGTAGGCCTCTTCACCGGTTGAGCAGGCAGTAACCCAGGCGCGAAGTACATACCCGTTCGGCAATTCATTAAGCAGAGCGGGCAGAACCTGGTCCTTGAGCATATCCCACACCGCAGTATCACGGAAAAAGCTTGTTACGCCAATAAGCAACTCTTTGAAAAGGATGTCCACCTCCCTGGGATTATCCTGCAGATAGAGGACATAATGCTGCAACTTGTCTATCTGGTGAACGCCCTTGCGCCGTTCGATCCGGCGAAACAGGGTACTCTTCTTGTATAACGAGAAGTCGTGGCCCGATTGCTCACGCAGCAGGATGATAATTTTATCGAGGTTGCTTTTGCTTTTACTGTCTATTTCAGTGTCAATGATAACCGATGGAATAAATTTCAAAAAAGCAATCAGTTTTGCAGGCAATTCTTCGGCCGGTGCCACAATATCGGCAATGACCGCTTCGGTGGCACTGTATGGCATGCCGTCAAATTTTGCAGATGCAGGGCTCTGAACCACTACAACGCCATTTTTTTCTTTGATGGCCTTCAGTCCCAGGGTACCATCGGAGCCCATGCCCGAGAGGATGATCCCGATGCTCTTCCCCTCCATGTCGACGGCCAGAGAACGGAAGAAAATATCAATGGGCAGCCGCAAGCCGCGCGATTCAACCGGATCGAACAGGTGCAGCGCTCCATTGAGCAGCGACATGCTCTTGTTGGGAGGGATTACATATACGCAGTTTGGCTTTACCTTAAGCCGGTCGCTTGCCTGAAGCACCTTCATGGGGGTAATCCGCTGCAATAATTCCGGCATAATGCCAACATGGTTTGGGTCCAGGTGCTGAATCACCACGAAGGCCAAGCCGCTGTCTTTGGGCATATTTCCGAAAAACAGCTCTAAGGCTTCGAGCCCGCCGGCCGATGCGCCGATGCCCACGATTGGAAACTGATTGCGTTCGGTTTTTCCAGGCCCTTCCTTTGTTCCCGGTTCTGTGGATAATTGCTTTTTGGCATTCATGGGATATGATTCTTATTAGTTACAATCGCATTAAATTTATAAAGGCAGCGTGTCATTTAACACTCCCTATCCACCTATCCACCACATCCAAAAAAGCCATGATGTCAATAGGTTTGGTTAAATAATCTTTGGCTCCTGCTTTCATTAGTCTTTCAATCTGGGGAGGCATTGCATCCGCGCTGACAACCACAACGGGAATTGCCTTTGTTTTTCGTTCCGCCTGCAGAAGTTTGATTACATCGAAACCCTGTATATCCGGCAAATCAAGATCAAGAAGAATTAAATCCGGAGCGTATTCGATAGCCAATGAAATAGCCTGTGCTCCTTTCGTACAGCTTACAAAATGAATGGATGTCCGGTGATCGCCCAGGATTTGCGCTACCAGTTCAGTACTGGAGGCATTGTCTTCGATGTAGAGAATGGTTCCGGTTTTTTCGTTAATCATCGCCTGTGGTAATGATCCGTATTCTGTGTGCCCGGAATCGGATTCCTGATCTTCGCTGTGCGGCAATTCAATCCAGAAGGTGCTTCCCTCTCCTGGCACACTTTCAACCCCGACACGACCACCCATGGCGGTTATCAGTTTTTTTACGACCATAAGCCCGAGGCCGGTGCCTTCAATACCGGTTTTCTCGGCGCCGATCCGTTCGAAGGGCATAAAGAGTTTTTCGATGGATTCAGGTTTGATTCCGCAACCAGTGTCGCTCACCGA
>CAIQUS010000228.1 GCA_903875045.1 uncultured Bacteroidales bacterium | reverse complement strand
TGGAAACTAATCGAGGAAGGATACTTGCATGCTTATTTACCGAAATCCTGCATTCTTATTTACCGAATTTCTGCATCCTTATTTACCGATTTCTTGCATTCTTAATTGCCGAAATCTCGCATTGTTATTTACCGTTTACATCAGAGAGAAGGAAATCTAATGACCAAAGAAACAGTTATTAAATTATTCAACTAAAAGCAAGTACGGTGCCATTGGGACAATGAAAAGGAGAAATGGTATTTCTCGATGCTTGATGTTGTTGGTGTTCTTTCTTTAATTGAAAGGAGAGCAGCCGCTAATACGGTGTAAAAATGCATTAGAACGCATTTTACACTTAACGTTAGCTAAAGAATTGGTCTGTAAGTCCTTTAGTTTTTCGTAGTTTGCAATTTTGTTACCCGGATATATTTCAAAAATGATTCTGTCGTGTGGTGTCCAGTCACCTGAATGATATCCCTCAAGGGATTCCTCTCGGATATGCATTCGTGGCAAATGATCTGGTAACGGAGAACAAAAAAACCAGCGTTTCCACTGGTTTTCGTTGTATTAGCCTGATAATCAGGTAGTTTTAAGTGATCAGCCTGGGGCTTGGACGGTTTCGCTGTATCGCTTATGAACGTAGGGTTTCAAGATGTCAGTTTGTTCACTGTATCAGATTTGTGTTTTTTGAGATAGTATCCACGCAGTTACTATACAAGAAATGGCACCACGGGTAAAAGTACAACGTTTAACGAAATTTCTATTTTCTCCAAAATATTTTGTCGGCGACTCTTGCATTAAATGGTTTTGTCGAGACATCATATTCTTTTCTGAATGTAACGCCTAAACTGTCGCATGCCTGATATACCAGATCAACGTACGATTTTTCGATAATATCAGAAACCGAGTCAAAAGCAATCCCTTTTGTATATTCAGGTGTAGCCATATAGGTATAAACCTTGCCGTTGGTGATTTCATATTCCTGAATCCCCCGGGTAACATCTATTCTTTTATACCCGATTTCCCTTTTATCAAAGAGTTCCAGCTCTTTTTTTGAAATGATATACAAGATGCCATTGATGGTGGAGTTTTTGTTCTCTGCGATATTCAGGGAAATCGTACTGTGAAAGGGAACAGTATCATTATTATGGATATAAAATCCTTTTTTGCCTGTTGTATCAGGCCCTGTTAGCGGGTCATCATTCCTCCTGATATAGGTCCATTCCCTTTCATAACCCCCTACATGAACGATGTAGGATGAATCCAGGTATTCACGTCCCAGGGATTCTTCCATGCTTTGAAGAGACATCAGGGAGCCATAACCAATCATGCCTACCTGGTCATCGCCAATCAGTGTCGTTTTTTTTTCTTTCGAGCAGGAACCCAAAAGGACAATAATCGAAACAAAAAAAAATGTTACTCTGCTCATAACTTAAAATTTTAGTTTTTTTGTGGAAATTTCGCACTTACTTTTATAAAGAACCGAAAAAGTTGACTGAAACAACGAGACTAAAAACCATTGATATAATCCATGATCTGAGGTGCATGACTGGGCGAGGTCAGGTGGACATGGTCAACCCATTCCTGAAGAGCAAGTGGCTTGTTCACAGCGGTTCCGTCGAATTCGGCCGATAGTACCGGAACCAATCCGTCGTTATGTTGCCCGAGGAAAACTGTTTCAAACAAAGCAAACCCTTTTTTATCGGTCGGATAATAGTAGTCTTCCTGCCACACCCAGGTGGCTACTCCCGCAACCATCTGGTATGATCCGTTCATTCGGCCTGCGATGACATAATACTTGCTGCGGCTGGCAATATCGATGGGATCATGCAGGATGGCCTGGATATATTGGCCCTGGGGCAGCATATTCTGCGGACCGGGATAATCAAGCGCGCAAAAGGCGCTAATGAAATTCACCAGCGGGGTTCCAAGGTGGGGCGTGCCCAGCGTGACCAGGCGGGTGAAGGCACCCCCGCTCACAATGTAGCCGCGCGAAACCAGTCCTCCCATGGAATGGCCGATCAGGATCGGGCTGCCGAGTGCGTAACGAGTCACAGAATCCTTTAACGCCCGGCCGTTGATGATGATCGAGTCCTTCCAGTTGTACTGAAATTCCCATACATCATGCTTTTCTTTGAAGGCTGCACTGAGATTCATTACGATGGAATCCCAGTTATGCATGGAACCTGTCATGCCATGAACAAATACAACCGGAGGGCCTGAAGGGTTTTGTGCGGCCCACACTTTTCTGAAAACATAGGGATTCGTCGGTGTTGAGTCCTTGCAACGATAGTCGTCGATCGCCATCATATTCACCGGGAAGGTGGTCACCTGTGAGGATTTGTAATTCCGCGAAAGAGTCCCCGAAAGTATGGCAGGTTTTTTTGACGGGTCAAAACTCCCGGAAAAGGTAAAGGAGTGTTCGACATATCCGAGGTCGGCATTTACATTGAAAGTGCCATCCTGCTGAAAACCCGATACGGTTCCTTTGATCAGGGTGCCGGTGGAATCCAGTACCTCGATGTCACCGGACAAAGAGGTTCCATTCTGGACGAAGGTCATCCAGTAATGTTTGTCAAGTTCGCCCGCATTGGGCGAATTCGCCTTGAGCTCATAATGCCCGCTGATGTCCCCATTGGGGGAAACAGGTTCTTCGCTGTTCTTCTTGCAACTTCCGGCCGTGATAAGGATCGCCACCAGGATGATTATTTTGTTTTTCATACGTTTCTTTTTGTGGTAAATTTCCTGTGTCAGTATTTATAATTTCTGTTACCAAGGTGCCTGGTCACTGCCCGAATATCGCAGAAACTGCATAAGTAAAAGAATAGCAATACTATGTACACCATCGGTATTCAAAATCCATGAAAGTCGGGCCTCAGTTTGTTCCGGTATTTGTTTAATGAGAGGTGATATCCCAGGTTATTTCTTAACTGCGGTGTAAGTCACCCTGACAATTGGTGAGCCCGGTTTATCCGGGAACTCACGAGATATTGTTCCGGAAAGTGCCATTGAAGCCAGGTTAAAGTTCCCGGTGATTGAATCGTGCACCGAAAGCCCGTTATTATACGCGAAGGTGTTGTCGGTGGCAAAGGGTATTGTCTGGTTGTCAAAATCAGCACTCTTCCTTGAATAAATACCGGTTGTCTTATAAACAATTGAATATTTATACCTTTTCAGGTTAAGGGTGGCTCCTGTATTGTTCACCTCAATTATTACAGTATCAGCCTCAGATGTTAAGCCCTGCCATGAACCCATCAGCTCCGGATATTTTGGGGATGGTGTTGGTGGAGTATCTGATGATTTTGAACAGGAAACTGCCAGTAAACCAAATACTGCCAGCATAAGTATTACAAAATATTTTGTCTTCATAGGAAATTGATTTCTTAAAATTTGAATGGTAATAATCTTACAAAGATACTTATTTAATCTAATTCTAAATAAATTTTTATCATATTTATTATTTTATTAACTTTACATTTCATGCGCAGGTCTTCACGAAATATCGCCTTTGTTTTATCCCTGGTTTTCCTTTTACCTTTAATATGGCAATCGGTTCATCAGGTTAAACATGCGTTTCATCATGACTGCCAGGGATGTCCGGACGAGCTGCATTTTTCTTTACCTGAAGAGGAATGCGCGATCTGTGCCTATGAGTTGGCCAAGTTTGTAGAATCCTCCGGTTTGATCCGGCTGCCTCAGCTTGCTGTTTCTGCATTCTTTTTTCATACAGAGGTCACTGTTTGTCCGGAATCCTTTCGTGGTTTTCATTTCTGCCTCAGGGTACCACCTGTCTGCTAGACAACATCTTTTTCCTTCATTTTCATAAAAATACCCCTTTGTACGTAAGGTTTCCAAGGTGTCATTTTTTCACTGTATCAGATTTGTGTTTTTTGAGGGTTACGATCCAATCGAGGGCCGAACATGTCGTTTTCAGGTGATTGTTCAGTTAAAGATCACCCGCCAGTTGAAAAGCATAATACAATGGCAGGAATACCAGTCTCTGTTCGGGAAGCTCGCCGTACGGGGCTGTCGATAATACATATCCTCTTTCAATATGCGGGTATTTTCCCAGCAACAGATGCATACTCCTCAATTTTCCGGCAGCACCTCCTTTAATTTCTACGGGGACGATCATAATCTTCTTTGACAAGATAAAATCTACTTTTGCCGAACTGCTTTTCGCCTCTCTTGTCCAATAATACAGCTTGTCTTTTCCGGATGAAAGGAATTCCTGTCCGGCAAACTGTTCGGCGAGAGCACCGTTATACATGGATAAGAGATCATTTTTAGTATATTCGATATCGGGTGGTAAATTATTAAGTGACCACATTAAACCGATATCTAGGATCTAGGCCTTGAATTTCTTTTCCGAAGCCGTGCTTTCGAATGGCAGGGAGGCGACAGAAGCCGAAGATATCCTGGTAATTACCCGGGCAAGCGAAAGTAATT
>CAIQUS010000227.1 GCA_903875045.1 uncultured Bacteroidales bacterium | reverse complement strand
GTGATTTTCACCGTGCGGATTCCTTCGGTGGTCGAAACCTTCACGAAGTATACGCCAGCCTTGAAGGTCGTAACATTGAGTTTCGCGGTTTTTGCATCAACATTGCTGCTGGTGTAAACCGTTTGTCCTACAAAGTTCATGACATCCAAACCTGTGATGGTGTAATCGCTCCTGATGTTCACGAGTTCATTTGCAGGGTTCGGGTAAACCATGATCTGACCACTGGTCAGTTCATTCATACCTACTGCCGGGAAATTAACCGTGATCGTATCAGTGGAGGATTCACAAAGCGGTGAATTGTCAACAGAATTCTTGTACAATGAGGTTACATAGTACTTGAAGATTCCGCTCTGGAGTGTTGATGGATAAGTATCAACATAAGTGGTAGCTGTGACAGGACTGGCGTTCAGTTTGGCATAAGGACCAACACCTGTTGATGCGGTACGGTAAACGTTATAACCATTCAATACACTGCTGTCGGCCTGATCTGTTTCCACACCCATTACACCATAATAATGTGTATCGGCGGTACGGTTTGTCTTGCTGAGGTGGTTTGCAGGAACTGCTGCGCCCGGAGCGGATACTGCACCAGGGGAGAATGTTACCTCTTTCTTGTCAGCACCTACGAGAGCCTGAGCCTGAATGATGAAGCAACCTGTTCCGATACCAAGACCAAAGGTGCTCAGTTTTGCCCATGCACCAGTGGCATCCCTGTACCAACCCAAATCCTGGGCAGCAAAAGGACCGTCATTGTCCCAACCAAAATAGTTGGTGGCTGTAGGATTGTTATTCCACTTAACCATGGCATAGAATGGGCCACTGAAAGGAATATCCGGAGCAGTTACAGTTACCCAGTCGTCGTTTGGCATCTGGAAGGTTGCACTGGAACCAAGAAGTACATGTGCAGCACTGTAAACATCAACCTGCATTGTGAAAGGTGCGCCGGTGGCATTGGCCATCCAGTACATTTTGAATTGCTTCAAAACTCCGTCATCAGCAGCAGAGATCGGGAATTCTGTTCCCAGCCATGCTACTTCGCCATTGTCGGTAACACCTGATTCGGCTGTACCATCATCAAACACATAGTTCTTGATAACGCCACCGCCACCTGAGCCGCAACTTGGGGCTGTCCAGGTAAGAGTTGTGGTGAAGTGCGATTGTACTGCATGAAGCGCCGTAGGAGCTTTGCAAATACCATACGCATGGATATTGTCAACATACCAGTGGAGGATGTCGGCTGAATTTACACCGTTGGCAACAAAGCGGATGCGGAAGGATTTTCCTTTCACAGCGCTGATGTCAATGTGTTTCGAAATCCAGTTGGTTGAACCGTTGTTGGTGATTTCCAACTTCTGGTGCCATGAACCGCCATAGAACAAATCGATGGTCAGTTTTTCTTTACCAGTGTTGTTACGGTCGATCAGTTTCACATCGAAATCTAACCAGATCGCTGCACAGGTCCATGGTGAAGCATCAATAACTTCGCTGGTGAGGGCTTGTGAGTAATTGGCAATAGCAGGCTGCCACACAAAGTCGGCACATGGCGCAGGATTGCCGATACCGGCATTCATTGTCCAATGTCCGGTTGGTGCCCAGCTCTGGAATGCAAATGTGCCAAGATCCCATGGTTCGTAGAATGGCAGCGGTGCACCGCAGGTCAGTGTAACGGTTTTTTCACCGGCAGTGTTGCCAAGTGACTCACCAAACTGTCCTGGGAAACCATAAGAAGTCAGGTCATACTTGGCCTTAACATCATATTTGTAGGTTCCCGGGTTCAGACCATAATCATAATAGGTAATGGAATCAGGATGCGGGTTGTAATGGATGAAAGCACCACCACGATAGATGTTGTAACCAACGAGGCCTGCAGGGGTTCCGCCGCCACCGCCGCCACCGATGATCGGAATACCGGCTGCAGTGATTTCATGAACACCTGAACTTAAAATAGTAGAAGCACCGGTTGTTACATCAACGGCCCTGATTTCGGTACCTGAAGTACCAAGATTGTAAGCGCCTAAAATGACTTTATTTGTTACCTGATCGTAAAACTCTGACTGGGCATAGTTGGCATTGAACCCTAATGGGCCAACAACCGTAGCAGCACCGGTGAGTTTATTGATAGAGAAGAAATTATCGGTACCAATGTCATGACCCCACAAATTACCACTGATATCACATGAGATACCAATCATAAGGTTTGCAGAACCACCATAAGAACCAATCAGGGTTGCTGTCATGGCAACAGGATCAAACTTGTACAAAGTACCGGAGGACTGGCTTCCGTAGTATGTTCCCGTTGTAGGATCGATAGTGATACCGGCAAAACCACCGGATAAACCTGCCAAAGGCCCAAGGGTTGTAATGGCACCGGTAGCAACCGTCATTTTGTATAAAATGTTCTGACCGTAAGCCATGGCGTAACCCCATGTTACTTCATTCATCGGATATACAAATCCACTCATGAAATCAGGAAGAGGATTGTTCACTACCTGGGTCAACCCATTGAGGTTGTTGATGTCGAAACTTACAATTTTATAAGGTGAAGCAATGGCATCGCATCCAAAGGCCGTTGAGCCAAGAGGGCTGAATGGCGAAGGATTTACAGTTTGTTCGCCGGAGTTAACCTTTGAATCACTGATTGGGGCAAGGCCTGCATTAGGAGTGGTATGTTCTACGATACCTGTGAAAGCAGGAACGTGAGGTGAATCACCCATGGTAACCGGCTTTTTCCAGCTTAAATAAGCGTTGCATTCGATGCCTGTGGCGGTAAGGTCACGAGCAGGATAGAGGAACTTTGACATAAAGTTCACGCAGATCTGGGGGCTGTAACCGCTACCATAAACGGCTTTAACGCAAGCCTGGTAATTCTGGCCATAAACAACCTGATTCGGCGGAATGACATAGGTAGTATCCGGGGTAAAGGCAACCTGAACAGCATTCAGATAGAAATTGTATCCGATCACGCATGGGTTCGGGCCGCTTGTTCCATCGGT
>CAIQUS010000226.1 GCA_903875045.1 uncultured Bacteroidales bacterium | reverse complement strand
TACGGCTGCCTTCAGATTCCCGGTTGCCCGGGACACCCTTGCTTTCGGCTATAAAATTCCGGTCATTACGGCTCTTTCGGGACTTGGGAAATTGCTTCCCCGCACCCTTTAGAATTACTACATGCCCGGCACACCAAAGATTGGGCAACTACGTTGCCAATTTTGCATAATTAACAAAGTTTTTAATCTTGAACCTGACCATGAGAAGCAAGATCCTAGTAGGTTTTTAAAAGTTATTACCCCCTCCATTTGTGGGGTTCGGGTCAGCAGGACAGTGTAAAACTTTTCTGCGTAATTTAGCTGGAAAATCGAAACATGAAAAAAATGTTCCAGTTTGGGTTGATCCTGCTACTCTTTGGATGTTGTCACGAAAAAAAAAGCGATCCGTCTGTACTAATTGCCAATGACAAGGCTTTCAGCCAGATGAGTGTTGAAAAAGGTCTGAACACGGCATTCCTCTTTTATGCTGCCGACAGTGCGGTAAAGTTACAGGACGGCAAGTTTCCCATCACAAGTAAAAATGAAATGGCGGGTATCTATTTGACCCGGCCCGATTCAGGAATGATTCTGAAATGGACACCGCTAAGGGCAAAAATCAGCCGGTCAAATGATCTTGGTTATACTTTTGGCCAGTGGGAACTTTATCTTAAAGCGACCGACACAACCCTGTACGGCAACTATGTCTCAATCTGGGAAAAGCAATCCGACGGAAGCTGGAAATATGTGCTGGATGCAGGAAGCAACACCCCTAAACCATAGTGGTGGCTGATTCCGGTCAATTAAATATCAAACAAGCTGATATAAGATCGTTAACCTTAACTAAACCTGTTGCTTGCTGCTCCGCTTCCGGTCAATTTCGTCCAGTAAAATCTTGCGCAAACGAATTGATTTCGGGGTAACCTCTACATATTCATCCCCTTTGATATATTCCATGGCCTCCTCGAGCGAAAACTTGGTGGCCGGGTAGATCACGGCCTTGTCGTCGGAACCCGATGCGCGGACGTTCGAGAGTTTCTTGGTTTTATTTACATTGATCACGATATCGTCGCTGCGGGTACTCTCACCGATTACCTGTCCGTTGTAGACATCCTCGAAAGGTTCAATGAAAAACTTGCCCCGATCCTGCAATTTATCAATGGCATACGTGATGGCCAACCCGGTATACATGGAGATCAGTGAGCCGTTGTTGCGACCCGGTAAATCACCTTTCCATGGTTGATATGATTTAAAACGATGTGCCATAACTGCTTCCCCTTCGGTGGCCGTCAGCACCGGATTGCGCAAACCGATCAGCCCGCGCGCCGGGATGTCAAACTCGAGGATTACCCGTTCGCGTTTGTGTTCCATGTGCGTCATATCGCCTTTCCTGCGACTGACGAGTTCTATAACTTTTCCGGCAAAAGCCTCAGGAACCTGAACTTTCAACAGTTCTACCGGTTCGCATTTCTGCCCATCAATCTCTTTTGTTAATATCCGCGGTTGGCCCAGCTGGAACTCATATCCTTCGCGACGCATGGTTTCCACCAGGATCGCCAGGTGAAGGATTCCCCTGCCAAACACCTGGAAACGGTCGGGAGAATCCATCTCTTCGACCCGCAATGCCAGATTCTTTTCTGTCTCTTTGAAAAGGCGGTCACGGATATGGCGGGAGGTAACAAAAGTACCTTCTTTACCGGCAAACGGGGAGTTGTTGATGGTAAAAAGCATGCTCATGGTGGGCTCATCCACGCTGATGGGCGACATGCCTTCAGGATTTTCAAAATCGGCAATGGTATCGCCGATGTCAAAATTTTCAGGCCCCAGGATGGCGCAGATTTCACCTGCAAATACTTCGAATTTAACTTTCTCCTTGCTCAGCCCTTCAAAAAGATATAACTCCTTGACAACCGATTTGATGACTGTCCGGTCATTTTTCACGAGGCAAATCGGCATGCCTGCTTTCACGGATCCACGGGTGATGCGGCCTACGGCAATCCTTCCCACGTATGAAGAATAATCGAGCGAGCTGATCTGCATCTGCAGCGTTCCGGGTAATTGTTGCGGAGCTGGGATATGCTCAATGATCTGATCGAGCAGATAACTGACATCGGTGGTTTCATTCTTCCAATCGTCCGACATCCAGCCTTGCTTCGACGAACCATACACTGTGGGAAAATTGAGCTGGTCTTCACTGGCATCCAGGCTGAACATCAGGTCAAACATCGCCTCATGTACCTCATCAGGCGAACAGTTTGGTTTATCAACCTTGTTAATAACAACAATGGGTTTCTTTCCGAGTTCAAGGGCCTTTTGCAGCACAAACCGGGTTTGTGGCATAGGACCTTCAAAGGCATCAACCAGGATGAGGACCCCGTCGGCCATATTCAGCACACGTTCAACTTCGCCGCCAAAATCACTGTGGCCTGGTGTATCGATGATATTGATCTTAACTCCTTTATATCGTACGGAAACATTTTTCGATAAAATGGTGATCCCGCGTTCACGTTCCAAATCGTTTGAATCGAGAATAAGCTCTCCAACATCCTGATTGTCGCGAAACATGTGAACCTGGTGTAAAATCCGGTCAACCAGGGTTGTTTTACCGTGGTCGACGTGGGCAATAATTGCGATATTTCTGATTTCCTGCATGTTAATAAATTAATTTGGGCATTTGAAATGGTGTGCAAAGGTACGGGAAATTTCAATGCGGGAAACATGGACGACTTACGATTGACGATTTACGATTCATAAATATTGGTAAGTAAGAGTGGTAAATTTGCAGTTTCATAAGCAGAATGGTATCTTTGTACTAAACATTTAAGACATGACTACGCTGGAATTAAAAAATAACTTTCACCATCTGATTGATAGCATCGAAAATGAGAATCTATTGCAGAAATTCTATGAATTGATGTTACGAAAGCGATCAACCAAAGAGGGTTCACTCTGGGGAAAGTTATCAAAGGATGACATGGATGAATTATTACTGGCAAACGAAGAATGTGAGAATCCGGAAAATCTTATTGCACATGAAGATTTGAAGCAAAAATATTCAAAATGGCTTTAAAAATCTTTTGGTCAAAACGTGCAAGTATTAAGTTTGAACAAATTGTTGGGTACCTGCTCAACGAATGGAGTGAAAATTCAGCCAAGGAATTTATTTCGAAAGTATTTGACTTCCTTGATATACTCCCAGACTACCCTGAAATAGGTTCATTAGAAAATAAAGAAAAAAATATTCGTGGTTTTACTATTGTACAACAAGTTACACTTTACTATCGCATTAAAAAGGATAGCATTGTTTTGATTGTTTTTTTTAATAATCGGCAGAATCCTGAGAAAAAGAAGCTGTAAACAGGTATATCCATGAAAATAAACATCATCGGCGCAGGTGTGGCGGGATTATCAGCGGGGTGCTACCTGCAGATAAATGGATTCGAAACCACCATTTTTGAACGTCATTCAACATTTGGCGGGCTTTGCACAAGCTGGCAGCGGAACGGGTTTACGTTTGAGAGCGGGTTTCAATGGTTGCTCGGTTCCGGTAAAAGCAATCCCTTTTATCAACTCTGGTCGGAACTTGTCGACATGGCCTCCATCCGGTTCGTGCATCACGAAGTACGGATGGAAATTGAAGTGAAAGAGAACAAGGATATTTTTGGCGATAACGTTTTTCATCTTTATACCAATCTTGACCGGCTGGAAAAATATCTGCTTTCCATTGCCTCTGAAGATCGAACTGCCATCACAAAGCTGATTCGTACCATGCGCAGGATGCAATCGTTTGAGATTCCTCCCAAAATCAAGTCGGTTCCGGAATTATTGCCATGGTATCAGAAAATCAGCTATATCAAATATCTTCCGCTGCTTTTTTTCCTGAACCGGATAAAACGTGAAACCAATTTCACTTTCGCTGAAAAACTAAAAAACCCTTTTCTCAAAGAGGCATTCAGGTTGCTCTTTGATGGCGATGAAATGCCCATGCTGATACTTACCATGCCACTGGCTTTCAGTGATTTGAATGGAACTGGTTACCCAATTGGCGGTTCCGTCGGTTTCGTACGCAACATTGAACAAAACTATATCGCACTTGGCGGAAAAATCAGATATCACACTGAGGTAGAAAACATCATTGTTGAGCAAAATGAAGCAAAGGGGATCCGTCTTATCACAGGTGAAGTGATTCCGTCGGACATTACTATTTCGGCCGCCGACTGGAATTTTACTGTATTCACAGCATTGGAGGGGAAATACGTGAATAAAACCATCCTGGAACTTCACAGACAGGAAAAGTTAAAGGTTTATTTTTCAGTGTTTATGGTATCCATGGGGGTTGCGGGCACATTCACGGATCAACCTCATTTTCTGCGTTTTCCGTTGACACAGCCTCTTGTATCGCCCGATGACACCCGATATGAACGAATGGAGGTCCACATCAACAATTACGATCCGACACTGGCCCCGGAAGGCAAAACGGTCGTCTCCATCAGTTACTATACCCGGAATGCCGACTTCTGGATAAACCTTCGTGCTTCAAACCTGAAAGCATATCAAGCCGAAAAACAGCGCTTTTCTCAAATGATCATCACTCTTGCAGAGGCAAAACTCCTTGGATTAAAAGACAAAATCGAGGTGGTCGACATCGCCACACCGGCCACGTTTCGACGCTATACCAATAATTGGAAAGGGAGTGTGCAGGGATGGCTTCCGGGGAAAAACATCATCGCTCAATCACCTGTAAAAAGTGAACTGCCTGGGTTGAAAGGCTTTTACTTCATCGGTCACTGGTCCATTCCAGGGGGTGGGTTGCCGGTAGCCATTAAATCGGCGAGGGATGTTGCGCAAATGATTTGCAAGATCAAGAAAGTGCGATTCAGGATTTACCAGAAAGGCTTCTGATTTGCTCTTCCAGTACCCGTATTCTCGCTGCCGCATCCTCCTGTTTCTTGCGTTCTGAGTCGACAACCGCCACTGGCGCATTGTTTACAAAACTAACATTATCAAGTTTTTGCATAACCTTTTTTAGAAATCCGGTTGTATAGGCCAACTCTTCCTCCAGCTTTTTCAGCTCCTCCTCCACATCAATTTTTCCGGTTAACGGAATAAAAAACTCCGTAGATCCGACAACAAATGAAAGACTTCCATCCACTTTTTCAGAAACATAGTCAAGTTCACTGATGTTGCAAAGTTTCCGTATAAGATCATCGAAGGTCATATCCGGTACTTCATTGTTGTTTTTGCGGATGAATAACCGGATGGCTTCTTTCTGAGGAATATTCTTTTCCTTGCGGGCATTCCTGATGGCCATGATGACATTTTCGGCAAAAACAAACTTTCCGGTCAGCTCCTGATCATAGTTTTCAATAACCGGCTGACTGGTTAGCATGATCGACTCCCCGGTTTTCCGTTCTTCAATAATATGCCAGATTTCTTCGGTAATAAATGGCATAAAAGGATGCAGCACCTTGAGTAGTTTTTCAAAGAATCCGGTTACGGCCATGTATGTTGGTCCATCAATCGGTTGCTGATAAGCCGGTTTGATCATCTCCAGGAACCAGGAACAGAAATCATCCCAAACGAGTTTATAAGTGGCCATCAAAGCTTCCGATAACCGGTAATCATTATAAAGGTCGTTGATATTTTGCAATGCCGTGTTAAATGCAGCGTTGAACCATGCTACCGACACTTTGTTCACATCCGGCTGAGCCATGGAAACATCTACCGGCCAGCCCTTTACAAGGCGCATGGCATTCCATAATTTGTTGCAGAAATTCCGTCCCTGTTCAATAAGGGCATCGTCGTAGAGCAGGTCATTTCCTGCAGGCGAACACAAAAGCATGCCCACACGCACAGCGTCTGCGCCATTCAGCCTGATCAGGTCGAGTGGTTCCGGTGAATTACCAAGCATCTTTGACATCTTTCGTCCCTGCTTGTCCCGCACAATCCCGGTAAAGTAGACATTTTTAAAGGGGATTTCCCGGCGATACTCCCAGCCCGCCATGATCATCCGGGCAACCCAGAAAAAGATAATTTCAGGGGCCGTGATGAGGTCATTCGTTGGATAATAGTATTTTATATCGGGATTATCCGGGTTCCGTATCCCGTCAAAAACCGAAATCGGCCAGAGCCAGCTTGAAAACCAGGTATCTAATACATCCTCATCCTGTTTCAGCTCTTGTAATGTAAATATCGAATTTCCAATTTCCAATTTCGCATTTGCAAGAACAAGGGCTTCTTCCTTTGATTTGGCAACAACAAACGATCCGTCAGGAAGATAGTACGCCGGAATCCTTTGCCCCCACCATAGTTGCCGGGAAATGCACCAGTCGGTTACGTTGGCCATCCAGTGGCGGTACATATTTTTGTACTTGGCCGGATGAAACAGGATCGTATCATCCTCCACCATATCAAGTGCCGGCTTGGCCAGCTCCTTCATTTTCATAAACCATTGCACCGATATACGAGGCTCTATTACTTCATCGGTTCGCTCAGAATAACCAACCTTGTTGGTATACTCCACTATTTTAACGATGTGGTCATGGTTTTTAAGTTCCTCGGTAATTTTACGACGGACTACAAACCGGTCTTCACCCACAAACAACCGGGCAGCCTCACTCATGGTACCATTCGGGTTAAAGGTATCAATCACCTCGAGGTTGTACTTGAGCCCCAGGTTATAGTCGTTGATATCATGGGCCGGGGTTACCTTTAGCGCACCTGTTCCAAATTCCCGGTCGACATATTCATCAAAAATCATGGGAATCGACCGGTTGAGCAGGGGGACAAGTATCCTTTTCCCGCGAAGGTGGCTGTAACGCTCATCCTCGGGATGTACACAAATGGCGGTATCTCCCAAAATGGTTTCCGGGCGGGTAGTGGCAATGGTAACCCATTCATCCTGTGAACCTTCAACCCTGTATCGCACGTAATACAATTTCGAATTGACCTCTTTATAGTTCACCTCTTCGTCAGAAACGGCAGTTAGTGCTTTCGGATCCCAGTTTACCATACGGATGCCACGGTAAATGAGCCCTTTATTATAAAGGTCGATGAATACCTGAATGACAGAATCATGCAAAGCCTCATCCATGGTAAAACAGGTCCGTTCCCAATCGCAGGAAGCGCCCAGTTTTTTCAATTGGTCAAGGATAATTCCCCCGTATTTCGTTTTCCATTCCCAGGCATGTTCAAGAAACTGATCGCGGGTTAAGGTGGCTTTATCAATTCCCTGTTCTTTGAGTTTCGCAACAACCTTAGCCTCTGTGGCGATTGATGCATGGTCGGTTCCGGGAACCCAGCATGCATTCTTTCCCAGCATCCTTGCCCTGCGGACCAAAATATCCTGAATCGTGTTATTGAGCATGTGGCCCATGTGCAGCACACCCGTAACGTTCGGGGGTGGGATCACAATGCAGTAAGGTTCGCGGTGATCCGGAACGGAGTGGAAGAAACCTTGTTTCATCCAGTAGTCATACCATTTATCTTCTATGCCGGAGGAATCGTATTTGGAGGCTATTTCCATGATAATAAGAAATTTAATGTAAATGATGAAATGGCGAAATGGTGAAATGGCGAAATGGCGAAATTACTAAAATTATGGGAAGGTTAAAACAGCTTGCTCCGTTTAACAAGGTATGGGAGCAGAACCTGTTCAAAACCGGCATTGATATCGGCTTCCAGCAAATCGATATGGTATTGTCCGCAACGAAGTTTGAGTTCATTTCTGAACCTGGCAAGAGATTCAACATATTTCTCCCGGAGCTTCGACGGGTGAACCCTTAATTGTTCACCGGTTTCAATATCAATGAATTTATAGGGCCGGTCATCAAATTCAAAGTCAAACTCCTTGCTTTTATCAACCACATGAAAGAGGATCACTTCATGTTTATTGTGCTTCAGATGCTGCAAGGCTGAGAAAATTTCCTCCGGTTGTGCGGTTTTATCGAACATGTCGCTGAACACAATCACCAGAGACCGTTTGTGGATCCGTTCGGCCAATTCGTGAATGGTACGGGCTACATTGGTACCTTTTTGCTGGTCAGGAGGCCGGGGAATCAATAGTTTTTCCAATTCAGCATAAAGATACCTGTGATGAACCGGATTGGATTTCGTTTGTGTGTGTAATTCTACCTTGTCTGAAAAAACACTGATTCCGGCTGCATCCCGCTGTTTTCTCAAAAGGTAGATGAGGGCGGCAGCAACATATACTGAAAAGGTGATTTTATTGGGATGGTCGATATCAGGCTTCGCAAGGACCGGGTAGTACATGGACGAGGAGTTATCAATAAACACCTGGCACCGCAGATTGGTTTCTTCCTCATATCTTTTGGTGTACAGGCGGTCGGTACGTCCATACAGTTTCCAGTCGATCGACCGGATCGATTCCCCTGCGTTGTATAACCGGTGCTCGGCAAACTCAACGCTGAAACCATGGAAAGGGCTTTTATGCAATCCTGTGATAAACCCTTCAACTACCTGCCTTGCAAGAAATTCCAGGGAGGAAAATTGCTCCAGGCGGCTTTGATCAATGGTGGTGGTCACTATCTTTTAAATGTACTTTTCGATCATGGCTTTGTATGAGGCCTTTGGAACGGCACCCACCTGTTTGTCAACCACTACCCCACCCTTGATAAACAGCACGGTAGGAATATTCCTGACCCTGTACAATGCAGTGGTGTCTGGGTTTTCATCCACATTGAGTTCCCCGGCAACGATCCGGCCTTCGTATTCGGCTGCAAGTTCATGAATGATCGGTGATACGATCCGGCAGGGGCCACACCATTCAGCCGACAAGTCAACGAGTGCAAGCTTATCGCTCTTTACGACTTTCTCTTCAAAATTTGAATCCGTTAATTTTTCGAACATATAAAAATACATTAAAAGTGAGTTAAATTCCAGACGGCTAAATTACAAAAATCATTTCAGAATAAGCCGATACCTGCATCATAAAGTAATTTGTCATTCGTTATGCGTCATTCCCCAAACACCCTGACGTGAACCTCCGGCAACTCTACCAATGCATTGATCATCTCCTTGGGGTTGACACGATATTTTCGTGATGGCAGGTCAATGGTAACATTTTCCTCTGGATCATGCACCCTGATGCGCATGTTGCATTTCCCTTTGGACTGTTTGGCAGCCTGGTGCAGTTTAGAAATGGTGTCCACTGTAAGCTCATTGAGTATCAAGGTCAGAGACAGCACTTTTGAAAATTTCTCCATGACCTCTGATAGAAGTATTACCTGATTGATGCGGATGGTCATTTGGTCAGGACTGTCGAAGCGTGATTCGATGCGGGCTTTGAGAAAAACATACTGTCCTTCTTCCAGCAAATGTTTCCATCTGAGGTACTCCTCCGAAAACATGGTAAGTGAAATGAAATTGAAATAATCTTCCACAACAAAGGAGCCATAAGGCTTCCCGGTTTTTCCAATCTTATGGTTCGCCTCAATTACAATCCCTGCAAAAGCAATTTCCTTGCCTTTCAGTGGTTTTAAATCCTGTTTCAGGTCTTCGATGGTTTTGTTACAGAATTGCTCCATTTCAAACTGGTAGTCGTCCAGCGGATGCCCGCTGAGGTAAAAGCCAGTTACGTCTTTTTCGAACTTCAGCTGTTCAAGTTTTGACCATGGGCGACACTCAGGCAGTGTAAGTTCCTTAAAATGAATTTCTTCCGCCTCACCAAACAACGACTGCTGCATGGAATCTTTCCGGGCGTGATAATCGGTCGCATGCCTGATAATTTTCTCAAGAAAGATAAGATCATCACTGTTTTCCTGGTAAAAATATTGGGCACGGTGGGTGTTTTCAAATGCATCAAAAGCTCCTGCCCTGGCCAGCGATTCCATACATCTTTTGTTGACCATGTGGGAATTGATGCGGCGGGTCATATCAAAAATACTGCTGTAAGGACCATTCGCAATACGTTCTGCTTCAATACTTTTTACGGCAGCCTCCCCCACATTTTTAATCCCGGCCATGCCAAATCTGATCTCCCCCTTTTTATTTGCCACAAAAGCAGTGGAACTTTCGTTCACATCCGGGCCGAGTACAGGAATATGCAGGCGTTTGCACTCATCAAGGAAAAGGGTAATTTCTTTCAGGTCATTCAGGTTCCTGCTAAGCACTGCGGCCATAAATTCTGCCGGATAGTGGGCCTTGAGATACCCCATCCGATAAGCCAGATAGGCGTAACAGGCTGAATGTGATTTATTAAATGCATAATTTGCAAATGCTTCCCAATCCTTCCATATCTTGGTAACTACTGCCAGGTCGTGCCCGTTCTGTTTACATCCGTCAAAAAATTTCGGCCTAAGATCGTCCATCATGGCCTCAATCTTTTTTCCCATGGCTTTGCGCAATGAATCAGCCTGTCCTTTAGTGAACCCGGCCAGTTCCTGCGACAGCAACATCACCTGCTCCTGGTAAACAGTAACCCCATAAGTGTCTTTGAGGTATTTGTCCATCACCGGGATGTCGTATGCGATTTTTTCCCTTCCATGTTTGCGCGCGATAAAACTAGGGATGTAATCCATTGGACCGGGCCGGTAAAGCGCATTCATGGCGATGAGGTCCTCTATTTTATTGGGTTTCAAATCCCTAAGATATTTCTTCATACCATCCGACTCGAACTGAAAAATGCCGGTGGTTTTTCCAAGGCTGAACAGCTCATACGTTGCAACATCGTCGAAGGGAAGGTTTTCGATGTCAACTTCAATCCCCCGGGAATTGCGGATGTTTTGCACGGCATCTTTGATGATGGATAGGGTTTTCAATCCAAGGAAGTCCATTTTAAGCATCCCTACCTTTTCGATAAACTCACCATCAAATTGGGTCACCAGCAAATCCGATTCTTTTGATATAGTCACCGGGATATATTCCGTGAGGTTGTCGCGGCTGATGATGATCCCGCAGGCATGAATACCTGTCTGCCGCACCGACCCTTCAAGACTTTCAGCAAACCGCAGTGTTTCAGCAATGGCTTTATTCGATGATGAGCGGGCAGCCTTTAATTCCGGCACTTCCTCATAAGCCGATTTCAGGGTGGTTCCCGGCTTGCCAGGAACCATTTTTGTAAGCCGGCCCACTTCATCCAGGGGCAACCGCTGAACACGCCCCACATCGCGAATGGCTCCCTTGGCTGCCATTGTTCCGAAGGTGATTACCTGGGCTACTTTGTCTTTTCCATATTTATTCACAACCCATTTCAATACACGATCACGACCATCTTCATCAAAGTCGATGTCGATATCAGGCATGGAAACACGGTCGGGGTTCAAAAACCGTTCAAAGAGCAAATCAAATCGCAAAGGCTCTACATCTGTGATCCGGATGCAAAAAGCGACCACCGACCCGGCAGCAGAACCACGACCGGGACCAACTGAAACCCCCATGTCGCGGGCGGCATTCAAAAAATCCTGAACAATCAGAAAGTAACCGGGATAGCCCATTTTCTTGATCGTGGCCAACTCGAAATCGATTCGTTCACCAATTTCAGGGGTGATCTCCGGGTAGCGTTTCTTTGCCCCTTCATAGGTAATATGTCTCAGATATTCATCCGGGTCATCAAATCCGTCGGGCAACGGAAAATCGGGCATGATCGGGTCTCTTCTCAAACTGAAGGATTCAACCTTTTCATACACCTCCATGGTATTCTCCAGTGCTTCAGGAATATCGGCGAAGAGCTTGTTCATCTGCTCTTTTGATTTGAACCATTCCTGTCCGGTATAACGCATCCGGTCAAGATCATCCATAAACTTCCCCGTATTCACACAAAGCAGCCGGTCATGTGCCTCTGCATCAATTTCATTGAGGAAATGGACATCATTGGTTGCCAATAATTTCACCTGGTGCTTGTGAGCAAGCTTTATAAGTTCCTCCCCGACAACCATTTGCCGTTTATAAACATCACCATCGCGTGTTGGATCCGTTGCCGGATGCCGCATCAGTTCAAGATAAAAATCATCACCGAACAATGCTTTATATTCCAACAACACCTGCTCAGCCTTTGCCACATTGCCTGCGTGGATTGCCCGTGGAATCTCTCCTGCCAGGCATGCCGAGGAGGCAATCAAACCCTCGTGATATTGCTTTAACAACTCCTTATCGATGCGTGGTTTATAGTAATGGCCCTGAGTCCATGCAAACGAAATCAACTTAAGCAGGTTTTTGTAACCTGTTTCATTTTTTGCCAATAAAATCAGATGGTCACCTTTGCGGTCGGTCATCTCGGTTTTTTCAAACCGGCTCCGGTGTGAAACATAAGTTTCGCATCCAAAAATCGGCTTGAATCCTTTCTGTTTGGCAGCCTCCTCGGCAAATTCCATGATACCGAATAAGTTACCATGGTCGGTTACGGCAGCTCCCTTCATGCCCATTGCAACAGCCTTACCAACCATCTCTTTGATGCGACATGCGCCATCGAGAATCGAATATTGTGTATGTAAATGTAAATGAATGAAATCTACCATGGATGCTGAAAAAATAAATCGTGAGGAATGAATTTGTAAAATTATTTTAAATTACCCACCGAAATAGGGTTGTTAATAAATTACTTTTGGCGTATATTTGTGAAAAAATAAACAATTATGCTCAGTTCAAGTCATTTTCATCCGATGCTGGTACATTTTCCCATTGCCATCATTACCATCGGCTTTCTGTTCGACCTGCTTGCATTGGTCCTTAAAAAAGAAACATGTCTGTCAAAGGCCGGCTACTGGCTTGAAATCATCGGAATGGCGGGTGCTGTATTTGCATTTGGTTCGGGATATTTCTTCACCAGTACCATGGAGGGGGAAGCAGGCATTATGCGTGACAAACACGAATTTTTTGCGACAGCAACACTGATTTCCATTATCATTGCCACCATTTTCCGGATTGTGGTTGTCTACCTGAACAAGGAAACCACCCCGATGAAGTACCTATCCCTGGGGCTATTGTTTTTGTCCTTTGTTTTTGTTTCAATAACCGGTTACCTGGGAGGTACACTCGTCATTGATTACATGATTGGATTATAAATTTGCCTTTCCGTTTTCTACAGATTTTTCTTTAATTCATTTTCCTCAATTATTTTGTCAAACCAGTTAAACACACAACAGATGAAAAAAACATTGTTAATTTGTCTTGCACTTGTTTTCAGTGCCGGATTCCAGTCGATCGCCGGCGGAGCTGCCACAACCATTGATAATCTGAAAGCAGCCTTCAAAGGGGAATCAACCGCAAGCGCCAAATATGCTGCTTTTGCCGAACAGGCAAAAAAAGAGGGGATGACCCAGATTGCTGCCATGTTTGAGGCAACTTCAAAAGCTGAACAGATCCATGCCGCCAACCATCAAACCGTTCTGGAAAAAATGGGTCAGAAAACAGATCCCGTCAAACCTGAATTCACATCGAAAACTACGGCAGAAAACCTCCAGGATGCCATTAAAGGTGAAACATACGAAATGACAACGATGTATCCCGAGTTTATTGCCACCGCCAAAGCGGAAGATGCAACGAATGCATCAAAGTCGTTCCGCTGGGCCATGGATACTGAAAAGAAACATCAGGTAATGTATCAGAAAGCGCTGAATGCCCTGAATGCAAAAAAGACAGAAACCCTGTCGAAGGTTTACTGGGTATGCCCGAAATGCGGAAACACCTACGATGTGGCCAAGCCTGAAGCCAGCTGCGCGTTTTGCAGTACGAAGAGTGATAAGTATATCAAGTATGGGAAATAAACAAATAAACCGGTGAACCGGTGAACGGGTGAAAGGAGTGATCTTTTCACCTGTTTTTTATTTATATTGGTAAATTCAAAAAAAATGTCGAATTTTGCACCCCTTTAATCATATCATTCAATAAATCAATAAATCAATCATTTAAACAATGCCAACCAAAATCAGATTACAGAGAAGAGGTAAAAAGGGTCAAGCTTTTTACCACATTGTTATTGCGGATGGTCGTGCACCACGTGACGGAAAGTTCATAGAACGAATTGGCATCTATAACCCTGTTGCAAAACCCGCTGAAATTGAGCTCGAATTCGACAAAGCCCTCGACTGGCTGAAGAAAGGCGCTCAACCTACCGATACCGTTAAAGCCATTTTGGCCTACAAGGGTGTCATGTATAAAAACCACCTTCTGAAAGGCGTTGCCAAAGGCGCCATGACCATTGAACAAGCTGACGTCAAATTCCAGACATGGCTTGATGAAAAACACATCAAAATCTCCAGCAAGAAAAAAGAACAGGAACTGAGTGTCAAAGACACCCGCAAAAAACTTCTGGAAAATGAGGTGAAAATCAATGAGGCCAAATCTGAGGCCATTGCAAAAAAATTAAATAAAGTACGGTTGGATGAAGCTGCCCAGGCAGCCGAAGCCCGCGAAGCTGCTGCCGCTGCACTTGCCGCCAAAGTAGCTGAACTGGCCGCCATCGCCGAAGCTGCCAAAGCAGCGGAAGTAGTTGAAGCACCAGCTGCTGAGGTAATCGAAGCACCAGCTGCTGAGGTAATCGAAGCACCCGTTGCTGAAGTGACCGAAGCCACCCCGGAAGCAACCGTTGAAACAACTGAAACGACTCCTGAAGCATAAACTTTTGGAAAATTCTGCCTCCTTATGAATAAGGATGACTTTTATTACCTGGGAAAAATCCTGAAAACTCATGGTAATAAAGGACAAGTGATGGTTCACCTGGATGTGGATGACCCAACAACCTATCAAAATCTGGAATCCGTTCACCTCGATTTACATGGTGAACGGATTCCTTTTTTTATTGCATCCCTTGAACTGAAACACAACCGGAAAGCCGTTGTAAAGTTCCAGGATTTCGACACGCTTGAGGATGCCGAAAGCCTGCAAAGTCTCGAAATGTACCTCCCCATCACCGAACTCCCCCCACTTAAAGGCAACCAGTTTTACTATCATGAAATAAAAGGTTTTCAGGTGGTCGATCAAAACCATGGAAATATCGGGGTGATCGAAGACATTCTGGAATTGCCGCATCAGGCGTTGTTTCAGGTTCGCCATGGCGAAAAAGAGATCCTCATCCCGATCGTAGACGAGATCATCCAAAAAGTTGACAGAAGGAAAAAACTTCTGCTGATCGAAGCGCCTCCCGGTTTGATTGAAATTTACCTGTAACCCGTTCATGGCATTCCGTTTTCGCCAATTCAGCTGTGAAGATGCGCAGAGTACGCTACGCATTGGCACCGACTCCATGCTGCTTGGTTCGTGGGCAAATCCCGGGAAAGCAAAAAAAATCCTGGACATTGGCACAGGATGTGGCGTTCTCGCCCTGATGATGGCACAGAAATCAGAATCCATGATCGATGCCATCGACATCGACCAACCCTCTGTTCTTGAAGCGCAAAACAATTTTCTGAGCAGCCCGTGGCCTCTGCGAATCAAAGCCATGCATTGTTCCCTGGAAACATTCTCATCCGAAACAAAGGAAACATATTGCTTCATCATCTCAAATCCACCCTATTTTGCCAATTCCTTAAAGTCCCCCTCTGCCAGGATCAATCATACACGGCACGATGAGGGTCTTTCGCTCCCTGAATTGGCTGTGATCGTAAGCCGTTTACTGGCTGCTGACGGCTGTTTTGCAACCATATTGCCTCCGGGGCCCATGGAGAAATTTCAACTGGTTTGTGCTGAAAACGGGTTATTCCCATTTCGAAGCCTCGATATTTTTCCAAAACCTGCTTCTCCGAAAAAAAGAGTCCTGACGGAGTTCACAAAAAAGAAGATCACACATATTGAAAGTCAGGCATTGGTCATTCTTGATACATCAGGCAAATTCACACCTGAATATTTAGCACTGACAAAGTGCTTTCACAACTTTTAATTTATACATTTGCATTGTTGGCCTGAATATAACACTGTGCCACACTACACTAAACAACTATCACGATGCATCTTTCGGGGCAAATCAGAAAAAGGGGTGTTTCTCTGATCATCTTCACGCTGGCGGGATTATTGTTCCTGAACCAGGCATTTTCTCAACCGGCACCATTGAAGATAGGCATTTCAAAAGCCTCACCGAATTATGTGAATTGGCTGAAACGCGCCTATCCCTCGATTCAAACCATCGATTTGTATACATTGCCCATTGGTGATGCAGTTCAGCAACTGATGCAATGCAGCGGGTTGTTGCTTACCGGAGGCGAAGATGTGTGGCCGGGCAGGTATGGCAAGGAATACGATACCCTGAGATGCACCGGCATGAACCCTCACCGCGACAGCCTCGACATGGCGCTCATCAAACAGGCACTTGCGCAAAAGATGCCGGTTGTTGGAATTTGCCGCGGACACCAGATCCTCAATGTTTATCTTGGCGGAACATTGATTGTCGATATTCCGGCTGATTTTGGCAAACGTATTATCCATCAGTGTGATGACTACCTGAGTTGTTTTCATGGGATCGGGGTACGAAAAGCAACCCTGCTTGAAACCATCACAGGATGTGATTCGGCCAGGGTTACCACCAATCATCACCAGGCAGTTGACCGTCTTTCCCCGATGCTCGCCTCAAATGCTTATTCAAACGATCGACTGATTGAAGGCATTGAATGGCAGGATCCCGCAGGGAAATCATTTTTGCTGGGTGTGCAATGGCATCCCGAACGGATGGAATTGCCGAACCCGCTTTCAGGGCCAATCGCCATGGAGTTCATTCGTCAGTCGGTCACCTATTCGATCAAAAACCAAACAAACCAAAATAAATGAGGCTACACGATCTTTATCTCCACGGTATTACTGTTTTCATGGGTTTTTTTGCCATGCTGAACCCCATCGGTAACATCCCGGTATTTCTCGGCATGGTGCAGCAGTTTGATAAAAAGACACAGAACAAGGTTGCCCTCCGGGCGACCATCACCGCTTTCACCATCATTGCCATCTTCTGCGTTTTCGGGCACATTATTTTCCGGATATTCGGGATTACCGTTCCGGCATTTCAGATTGCAGGGGGTATTATTGTATTCATCATCGGTTTTCAGATGCTCAATGCCAAGGAAAGTCCAATCCATGCACAATCAACGGAAGAAAAAGAGCAAATGATGAAAATTGCCCACGACATGGCGATCACACCATTGGGAATCCCGCTGCTGGCAGGTCCGGGAACAATATCTACCGCAATGAACTTTGTTGGCGTCGAAAAATCCATGACAAATGTTATCCTTGTGATCGTTATTTTCGGAATTATGTGTTTGATCACCTATCTGCTGTTTATCTCCTCACGGGTGATCGCCAATAAAATAAACCCCAGCATGCTCAAGGTGGTTTCACGCATCATGGGGCTGATCCTGGCAGTTATTGCTGTTCAGATGATGATCAATGGCATTGAAGGGACCATCGATATTTTTAACCTTCCCAAATAATGGCTCAAAGGGTTCTGTTTATTATTTTATCGGCAATGTTGTTTATTTCATGTGCCAGGAAAAAGACGGACTACTGGCCCAATGGAAATAAAAAATCGGAGATCACCACAAAGGGCGAAAAATATGAGGGTGCTGCCATTTACTGGTTTGAAAACGGGAACATTCAGACTACCTGCACTTACAGAAACAATTTAATTGATGGCATGTTCCGAAGTTTTTACCCTTCCGGGTCACCTCAGGTTGAACAGCAATATGTCAATGGCATTCTGAACGGGCCGGTAAAAACCTGGGATAATGCAGGAAAAATTTCTTCAGAGGGTAAATATCTGAATGGCGTTTTACATGGCAGGTATGCCGAATATTATCCAAACAACACATTGAAGATTGAGGGCAATTATATCACCGGCGACCATGATGGAATCTGGCTCTATTATGATCCTTCAGGCTATGTTGTCGGGGAGGGAAATTTTATCCGCGGAACGGGGATCCAAAAAGCATTTTACGGCAATGGTATCACAAAGCAGATAACGCATTATACAAAGAATGAGAAAGATGGCGAAGAGGTTTTTTACAAGCCGGATGGATCACCTGATAAAATTAATTACTTTGAACATGGGAAACTTACCAGTAAAATTCAAAAATAACCTCCATAAAATAATTATGGAATTTTGTTTGGTCAGTCGGCCGGAACTGCGTAATTTTGCAATTGTTATTTAGTTAACAATGTTAGTATTTTAACTATATCAAAATAACTGGTCAATAATCATTAAAACTGAATCAACATGAACTTAGAAAAAATCATGAATGACCTGGAGAAAAAGCATCCGGGCGAAAAAGAGTATCTCCAGGCTGTCAGGGAAGTACTTGAATCAATTGAAGATGTATATAACGAGAACCCTCATTTCGAATCGGCGAATATCATCGACCGTATTGTGGAGCCCGATCGTATTTTAACCTTCAAGGTTTGCTGGGTTGACGACAGTGGAAAAGTACAGGTGAACCTGGGTTACAGGGTTCAGTTTAACAATGCGATTGGCCCTTACAAAGGCGGCTTGCGTTTTCACCCGAGTGTGAACCTGAGCATTTTGAAATTTTTAGGTTTTGAACAAATTTTCAAGAACAGCCTTACCACACTGCCTATGGGTGGTGCCAAGGGTGGTTCGGATTTTGACCCCAAAGGTAAGTCCAACGCTGAAATTATGCGTTTCTGCCAGTCCTTCATGCTTGAATTATGGAAACTCATTGGCCCGGAAACAGATGTTCCTGCAGGGGATATTGGTGTTGGTGGCCGTGAGATCGGTTTTCTCTATGGCATGTACCGCAAACTCGCACGTGAAAACAGCGGTGTCTTGACCGGCAAAGGGCTCAACTGGGGCGGCAGTCTCATTCGTCCGGAAGCAACCGGTTTTGGTGCTGTCTATTTTGCAAAAGAGATGCTTGCCACCAAAGGTGAAACCTTCAAGGATAAAGTTGTCGCCATTTCCGGTTTCGGCAATGTTGCCTGGGGTGCTGCCATCAAAGCCACTGAACTCGGTGCAAAAGTTGTTACCATCTCCGGTCCTGATGGATATATTTATGATCCGGATGGAATATCAGGTGACAAGATCGAATTTCTCCTTGAACTGAGGGCATCGAACCAGGATATCGTAAAACCCTATTCTTATGAATTCCCGAATGCCCAGTTCCACCAGGGTAAACGCCCATGGGAGGTAAAATGCGACATTGCATTACCATGTGCCACTCAAAATGAGCTCGGTAAAGATGATGCCATTGCCCTTATCAAAAATGGCGTTATGTGTGTGGCCGAAGGGGCCAACATGCCCAGCACACCCGAAGCCATTGAACAATTCCTGGAAAATAAAATCCTCTTTGCCCCTGGTAAAGCAGTAAACGCCGGCGGCGTTGCCACCTCGGGTCTTGAAATGTCACAGAATGCCATGAAACTGAGCTGGCCAAGTCAGGAAGTTGATGAACGCCTTCACCAGATCATGTGCAGCATCCACAGTGCCTGTGTGAAATATGGCAAAGACAAGGAAGGTTATGTGAACTATGTAAAAGGTGCAAATGTAGCCGGTTTCCTGAAAGTTGCCGGTGCCATGCTCGACCAGGGTGTGATTTAATATAATTAACGACACAATATGTTGTGTCGCCACAGGAAAAAATCCCGGCAATTCTGCCGGGATTTTTTTTATCTTTGTCCATGCAATTTGTTAACCCGTTTTTCCTGATTGCCTTAACGGCACTCGCTATCCCGGTCCTGATACACCTTTTTAATTTTCGGAAATATAAAAAGGTCTATTTTACCAATGTCCATTTTCTCCAGGAGATCCAGCAAGAGACAAAAAAACAGTCGCAGCTGAGGCAGCTTCTTATCCTTTTGGCCCGGATGCTTGCCGTTGCAGCACTGGTGATGGCCTTTGCTCAACCCTATTTGCCATCTTTAAAGCAACAAAAAAAAGTTACCGGCCAAAGGGCTGTCAGCATTTACCTCGACAACTCCTTCTCCATGGAAGCGATTGCTACAGAAGGCAAGTTAACCGACCTTTCCAAAACCAAGGCGCTGGAAATTGCCTCAGCTTATAACCAATCTGATCTTTTTCAACTTGTCACCAACGATTTTGAAGCACGTCATCAGCGGTTTGTGAGTCAGGAAGAATTTCGCAAGTTGGTGGAGGAAGTGCAACTCAGTGCATCCCCAAAATCGATTTCGGAGGTGATCAACCGCCAAAACGACCTGCTGGAATCAAATCTGAAAATGAACCGGGATGCCTATCTGATCTCTGATTTTCAGAAGAATACGGCCTCCCTCCTGCAGGCAAGACCCGATTCGACCGTCAGTTGGTTTCTTGTTCCGCTAACTGCAGAAAAGAAGGATAATTTATACATCGACACCGTATTTTTTCTTTCTCCGGTGCATCAGCCCGCACAGCCGGTGAGTTTACGGGTACGCATTCACAACGCTTCGGGTGAATCACTTGAAAAGATCCCGGTAAAACTAACGATCAATTTTGTTCAAAAGGCACTTGCAAGTTTTTCGGTGGCAGCCAATTCAACCACGGAAGTAACGCTGCCTTTCACCGAAAACCTTTCCGGAATTCAATATGGACAAGTCGAAATTGTTGACTATCCCATTGTTTACGATGATAAATTCTTCTTTTCCTACTTTGTATTGCCTTCGATCCCGGTACTTTCGATCAACGAAAAAGGCGACAACAGCTATCTGAATGCCTTATTTGGCAACGATTCCACCATCCGTTTCACCAACAGCCAGGTCAAGCAACTTGATTACAGCAATCTGTTTTCCAATGCGTTGCTTATATTAAACAGCCCCGAAGAAATATCTTCAGGCCTGGCACAGGAGTTAAACAGGTATGTGCGTACGGGTGGTAACCTGATAATATTTCCACCTGTCAAGGGAAAAACAGATTCTTACAACGCATTGCTATCACTGCTCAATCTACCGGGATATTCGGAGATCGATACGGCAAAGCACCGAATCGCATGGCTGAACGTGGAGAGTACAATTTACAATGATGTTTTTGAAAAGAATGGGAATGGCCGGGTTGTGCTTCCGGAGAACATCGACCTCCCGATGGTTCAAAAGCATTACAAACTTTCGCAGGGAATCCGCAGTGGCGAGGAAGTGCTATTGAAACTTCAGAACGACCATCCGTTTCTGATTTCAGCGCCTGTTGATAATGGCAAGGTATATCTGTTTGCAGCCCCGGCCGATGATGCGTGGACGATGTTCCCGAAACATCTCATTTTCGTTCCAACCTTATATAAAATCGCATTGTTGAGCAATCCTGCTCATCCGCTGTATTATAACACCGGCGAAAATGCAACCATTGAAATCCCTGCTGATTCTGTTTCGGAGACGAATCTTTACAAACTCAAGAAACTTGGCTCAGGGTATGAGATCATCCCTGAGATCAGGAAATTCGGCACCAACATATCGCTCCTCACCCACGACCAGATCAGGGATGATGGTTTCTATGCTGTTAGCCGGGGCGCGAAACCAGTGGCCGGGCTCGCATTTAATTTTAATCGTAAAGAGTCAGATTTAAGCTGTTTTAGTATCAACGACCTCGAAAAACAAATTGGACGACTCAAGGTGAATGACATCAGGATTCTGAAAGAGAAAAAGTCATCCCTCACACGCGAAATCCACGACATCAAACAAGGCACTCCCCTGTGGAAATTTTTCATCCTCCTTGCCCTGGTGTTTATTGCATGCGAAATAGCGCTGATCCGATTATTGAAATGATGGTAAACAGTATCAGGTATGAAATTTCTGATCCTCACACAGTATTTTCCGCCTGAAACCGGGGCACCGCAAAACAGATTGCTTCAGCTGGCCAAACGGTTGCAGAAACTGGGAGTAGAGGTCACAGTGCTGACCGCCATGCCAAATTATCCCCAGATGCATGTTTATAAGGGCTATCGCGGAAAATTCTATTGCTTCGAACTCATCGAAGGAATTCCCGTTCACCGGTGCTGGATCTACACCGGGACCAGCAAAGCTATCATTTTACGACTGGTCAACTATTTCAGTTTTGTGAAAACTTCATTCCTTGTCGGGCTATATAAATTGGGGAAACAGGATTTTATTTTATGTGAGTCACCACCCTTGTTTCTTGGCATCTCGGCCTGGCTCCTATCTATCATCAAAGGTGCCAGACTCATTTTCAACGTTTCAGATTTATGGCCCGAAAGCGCTGAAAAACTCGGTCTTGTTACAAACCGTACCTTGTTGAATATGTCGACATGGCTGGAAGAGTTTTTATATCGTCAATCGGTACTTGTTACCGGACAAACCCGGGGTATTGTAACTAATATTGCCTCAAGATTTCCCCGGAAGCCGGTTTTCTGGCTAAAAAACGGCGTAGATATTGAAGAACTTTCGGCGATCCCTGCCGATCCTGCCTGGCGGGCTTCTCATGGCTTTTCGGAGGATGATTTTCTGCTCCTGTACGCGGGTATTCTCGGCCATGCCCAGGGGCTTGAAGTAATTTTGAAAGCAGCCAACCTGTTGAGAAACCATCCCAAAATAAAATTTTTACTGGCGGGAAGCGGGCCTTTACGTGATGATTTAATCAGTTTAAAAAACAACTTACAGCTCACCAATGTATATTTTCTGGATAACCGTCCGAAACGAGAGGTGGTTCCAATCATCCGTGCGGCAGATGTGGCGTTGATTCCATTGCGTAAACTGGAGCTGTTCAAAGGTGCTATCCCATCCAAAATTTTTGAAAATCTGGCCATGCGCAAACCAATTTTGTTGGGCGTTGAAGGGGAAGCCCTTGAACTTTTCATTGACAAAGCCGGTGCAGGTTGGGGGTTCGAACCTGAAAACGCCGAAGACCTTGCAGCCAGAGTATTCTTTCTGTTTGAAAATCAACATCTGTTAAATGAAGCGGGCAACCGCGGCTATGCCTTTCTGAAACAGGAGTTTGACCTTGATAAGGTCGCCTCGGAATTTTATCAGTTACTACCGATGGGCACCTCCGGCCCGAAATAAGTTATAAAGAAAACGGCCTCCATTGTATTACCTTTTACCTTTTTTTCCGATTAAGCAGAAAAACAAACCATGGAAGCATATTCAAACCACAATCCAATCAGAAATTGGGCGGAGGATGACCGCCCCCGCGAAAAACTGGTCCTCAAAGGAAGGCACAGCATGAGTGATGCGGAACTGCTGGCTATCCTCATCGGATCGGGCACCAAAAACGAGTCGGCGCTTGACCTGGCGAAAAATATTTTACACCTTGCCCATGAAAACCTCGGCGAACTCTCAAAGCTGAACCTTTCAGATATGATCAAAGTAAAGGGCATCGGCCAGGCAAGGGCGGTAACGATCCTGGCTGCACTGGAACTGGGTCGCAGGAGAAATGAATCGGAGGTACTGGTACGTGATAAAATAAAAACCAGCCGCGATGCTTATGAGATCTTTCGAAGTATTATCGGTGACCGGCCTTACGAGGAGTTCTGGATTATCCTGCTCAACCGGGCCAACAAAGTATTAAAGAAATGCAACATCAGTGAAGGCGGCATTTCAGGAACTGTTGTTGATCCCAAGAAGATCTTCAAAATCAGCCTCGACAATCATGCCTCCTCGATCATCCTGGGTCATAACCACCCTTCCGGGGTAGTAACCCCCAGTGAAGCAGATTGCAGGATTACCAAAAAACTACATGATGCCGGTGCCATGCTGGAGGTAACCGTACTTGATCATCTGATCATCGGGGAAAACAGTTATTACAGTTTCGCGGATGAGGGAGCACTGTGAAATTATTTGGCATACTCAATCGTACGGATGACTACCCTCAGGGGTATATCATGCTCATATTCCGTCCTTTCTATCCAGTTTTCCTGTTTATCGTACTGATAGGTATATGTATTATGCTCAAAATGATACTTATAGGCAGTCTTGAAGAAATCATTGATATTTTCTTCAATTAAATTTCCTGACAGATCGTATTTATAGGTTGTTATTACTTTGTTACCGCTTGCGGTATGGGAAATCGATTCGATCCTGTATCCCTGGTCATCATATTTGAACTGATCAACATTCCCATCGGAAAAATTATATTCCAACGCATTTCCATTTACATCCCTCCTGATGATAATTTTAGAAATTACACTCCCCATCAGATCGAAGATTGTTTCTTCTTCCGGCCTGCCCTTGCTATCGTTTTTGTATGTCATTTCATACCTTTCCCCCGAAGGATACTTGATAGACTCAATGATAAATGGTTTTCTGTCAATCATTTTTTCAGGGTCATACTTTATAAACACCGACTCAAAATGATTGTCAGTATAGTCAGTTTTCCCTTTAAATTCACAGGACACCTTGCCTTTATTATCATATTCGACCAATTTGGAAATATTTCCGTTTTGATGGAATGAGACAAACTGATCATGGAATACAGAGTCGTTTAATCTGGAACCCTTTTTTATTTTTCCATACGATTCATGAACAGCATAATAAGTAAGCTTGCAGGATTTCACCTTACCGTTCATCCTTTGTCCAAAAACCGGGTTAAACAACAAAAAAAGAAGAACAAGAAGTATACTGTTAGCAGTGGTTTTCATTAATTTTAGTTTCTTTTATCTTTAAGTTATTGACCACGGGATTATTGCCTTCGGGGAGTGGATCAAATCTGTATCCCAAATTTAAAAAGTGTTCAAGAAACCGTGGCAATGCGAACCTGACATTATCCATTGACTTAATGCTGTCGTGGAAAACAACAACAGAACCCGCGCGGGTATTGTTGATGGCATTGTCCAGGCATTGTCCGGGGGTGGTTCGCCGGTGAAAATCATACGTAAGTACCGACCAGAGGATGAACCGGAACTCCTTGCGGAGAAGGAGATATTGAGAGGGGGTAAAACGACCGTAAGGTGGTCTGAAGAGTTTGGTACTGAAATATTCACTGCACCGGTGTACATCCTCGATATAAGCTCCCGGCGGGGTATGCCAGCCATTGAGGTGATGAAACGTATGGTTTCCGACTGAGTGTCCTTCATCTTTTACGCGTTGGAACAACTCCGGGTATTTGCGCACATTGTCACCAACCATGAAAAAAGTAGCGCTTGCCTGATATTTCATCAGAATATCCAGAACTTCCGGGGTTGCCTCAGGGATTGGGCCATCATCCAGGGTAAGGTAAATCACCTTATCAGAACCGGGCAAATCACACACAAGGTGTTCCGGATTGAACCACTTAAAAAAGAACGGAGGCTTTACAGCACTCATGGCTTTCAGGGTTGATACACCTTTTCGACGTACAAATCGTAATATTTCTTGAGTGTTGCCTCCGTCAGGGCAGCCAGTTTTTCCTGATTGGCCGCCTTGACTGCCTCATTGAGCCTTTGCATGGTGAACACTCCTTCCTGTATGCTCATGTCCATAGACTTTAGATCTTTGTCGGGGAATGAGAAGAAATAGGCCAGATCTTCCGTGACATTTTTATTGAGTTTTTCAGCAATGGCATTTGCCTTGGCCGTTTCGCCAGCCCGATAATAACCTGTGATGAGCGGTACCGTAAAAAAGTCATACCCCCCAACTGTCTCCGGCATCATTTCGAAACTCCGGTCGATTACTTTTTTCGCAGAATCGGGTTTCCCTTCGAGGATGAGCGCGTCAGCGAGGCGCCCGTAAAGGCCACGCATGTTCATCACCATCCGGGCATTGGCTTCATCGATGTAAACCCCCGGATGATTCATGTTGCCCCATTTGAACCTGTTCATCAGGTTGTCGTACATCACATCCGTATTCACCTCCCCTACCTGTCCTTCCATTTTTTTTGCCTGAACCGGCAGCAGCCTGTAGGCAAGTCCTTCCAGGTGGAAATACTTATCGAGACCAATATAAGTGTCGGCACCGGTGGTCATCACAAAATAAACCGGGCGTTTCCAATTGTTGGTAGCCAGTAAATCCAGGATCATCAGGTTGGCCTTTTCAACAGCCTGTGCTTTGATTTCCCAACGGATGGTATCCAGGCGATTGGCCATTTTTGGGGGGATACTCCCTGTTTTCATCAGTGCTGCCGAATCGTAGGTGACCATGAACTTTTTTGTTGGGAAATAGTCGATCATGCCAATCTGTGAAGTATTCATCTTCAATTTACCATCATCCTGGGCAAGGATGTCAAAAAGGGTTTTAACATCCACGTAAGTATTTTTAAGACCCTCGTCTTCAATCAGGTATGTAACATCATGGGTACCCTGGCGATATTTATCCCTGGTGAGGGAAAACGGCACCGGTTCAGAATTATATGCCTGTCGTTTCATCTGGTCGATGTACCATTCGGTATTAAGCAGGCTGAGATTCACCACACGTACATCGGTACGGATACCCTCCACCTCCTGGGCATACCATAAAGGGAAAGTGTCATTGTCGCCATTGGTAAAAAGAATGGCATTGGGTGCGCATGAATTAAGGTAATTTTCGGCAATGGCCAGGGCAGTGTACCTGTTGGAGCGATTGTGATCATCCCATCCCTGCTGAGCCATCAGCGAAACAACACCCAAACCAAAAATCATCGACAGCACCAGGGCAATTTTAGTGCCCAGATACCTGCGGAACCATTCGACGAACTGGGGTATTGCCAAACCAATCCAGATGGCAAAAGCATAAAAAGAGCCGGCAAAGGAATAGTCGCGTTCACGGGGCTGGGGGGAATGAGAGTTGAGATAGAGCACAATGGCAATGCCCGTCATCACGAAGAGGAGGAAAATCACCCAGGCACTTTGCTTGTCGTTTCGAAGAGTAAAGAAAACGCCGATCAGGCCAAGCAGAAGCGGCAGGAAATAAAAGCTGTTATCCCCTTTGCTTTTCCTGCTTTCGGGAATATCCTGGGGACCAAGCCTCATTTGATCGATAAATTTTATCCCGCTTTTCCAGTTGCCGTCAACCTTATTGCCCATTCCCTGCACATCATTTTGTTTCCCGGCAAAATTCCACATGAAATAGCGGTAGTACATGTGAACCAGCTGGTAATTCCAGAAAAATGCAAGATTTTCAGAGAAGGTGGGAACGTTGCGTGTTTCGCTTTTGTCGCCATATTGTAATTCCACAGGCACCCCTTTTACATGGCCCCATTTCACATATTCATCTTCAAACCGTGGTTCCGACTGATCCCACATCCTGGGAAAAATAGTCGTAAAGCGCGGATCAAACACAGGGACCACTTTTTCCCGTTTATCGGTTATAATGTATTTGCCCGATTTAAGGTCCTTGGCGTACACCGGATTGCCGTTGGTACGATCGATTACAGGTGCATTATAATATTGCCCTGAGAGCAAAGGCCAGTCACCATATTGTTCCCTGTTCAGGTAGGCCAGCAGGTACATGGCATTTTCGGGATTGTTCTCATCAATGGGTGTATCGGCATTGCTGCGGATAACCAGCATCAGGAAAGAGGAATAACCGATTACAATAAAGGTGAATGCCAGTATGATGGCATTCCATACAGGTTTCGCTTTCTTTCCGGTATAATAGAGTCCCCAGATGATCCCACTGATGAGCAGGACGAAATAGATGATCGTTCCGGAGTTAAATGGAAGACCAACCGAGTTGATAAAGAACAATTCGAACAAGCCTGCCAGTTTGATGATCCATGGAATGATGAGATACATGACGATCGCAAGGATCACGACGGAAAGGACTGCCGTGATGGAAAGGCCCATCCAGCCTGGTTTGGGATTCTTCTTAAAGTAATATACGAATGTGATGGCAGGAATGGCCAGCAGGTTGAGCAGGTGAACACCGATGGAGAGCCCCATCAGGTAGGCAATCAGAATGAGCCACCGGTATGCATGTTTTTCGTTGGCATGTTCCTCCCATTTAAAAATAGCCCAGACAACGATCGCAGTAAAAAAGGAGGACATGGCATACACTTCACCTTCAACCGCCGAGAACCAGAAAGAATCGGTAAAGGTATATGCAAGCGAACCAATTAAACCGGCACCCATGATGGTCCACATTTTTTCATTGGTCATCTCCCCTTGCCTCAGGATGATTTTTTTGGCAATCATGGTGATGGTCCAGAACAGGAACAGGATGGTGAATCCACTGGCAAGCGCCGACATGGTATTAACCATTCGTGCCACATGCGTAAGATCGCCAAAGGCAAACAGCGTGAAGAACCTGCCAATCAACTGGAACAGGGGCGCCCCGGGGGGATGGCCAACTTCCAGTTTGAATGCTGTGGAAATGTATTCGCCACAATCCCAGAAACTCATGGTTGGTTCGGAGGTGATGATATACACACTGGAGGCGATGGCAAACACAAGCCAACCCAGGATGTTATTGATTTTTTTGTAACTATTCATGAAGCATGGCTTAAAGCGGTGCAAAGGTAGGAAAAATAGCAACATTTTTGTATTTTTGCCGGGTAATGTAAAACCAACAGCATGAACAAACTCGTATTGATACGCCATGGTGAGAGCACCTGGAACAAAGAAAACCGTTTTACCGGATGGACGGATGTTGAATTATCTGAACGTGGCATCAAAGAAGCCATAGAGGCAGGAAAAGTCCTGAAAAAAGAGGGCTTTGAATTTAAAGTGGCATATACCAGCTACCTCACACGTGCGCTTCGCACCTTGTGGCTGGTGCTTGAACAGATGGACCTTCAATGGATTCCGGTTGAAAAAAGCTGGCGGCTGAATGAAAAACATTATGGCGTGCTGCAGGGATTGAACAAATCGGAAATGGCCGAAAAATATGGCGATGAGCAGGTGCTGATCTGGCGCAGGAGTTACGATGTACGCCCGCCTGCCCTTGAAATGGACGATCCGCGCCATCCGCGTTTTGATCATCGTTACCGTGACCTCGACCCAAAAGATGTTCCCGGCACCGAAGCGTTGAAAGATACTGTGGAACGCATTGTCCCCTATTGGAAAGAGCAGATGGAACCGGCGCTGGCGAAACACAAACAGATTGTAGTGGCAGCACATGGTAACAGTCTTCGTGGTATTTTGAAATATTTAAAAAACATTTCAGACCAGGAAATCGTTGGCATCAACCTCCCGACAGGGATACCTTATGTGTTTGAGTTCGATGACCAGATGAACCTGCAGAAGGACTATTTTCTCGGCGACCCAGAAGTTATTAAAAAATTGATGGACGAAGTCGCTAACCAGGGGAAGAAAAAATGACAAAACGCTGGGTCATCCCCGACATTCACGGATGTGTGAATACCGTTACCTCACTGGTAAAAGACCTTATCAAGCCTACACGGTATGACGAGTTGTATTTTCTGGGTGATTATGTCGACCGTGGCCCGGATTCGAAGGGGGTGATCGATTTTATCAGGGCTCTGCAGGAAGATGAGTATAATGTAACGGCCCTCAAAGGCAACCATGAGGATTTTATGGTTGAACTATACGATGCGGAAAAGAGATCCTTAAATTCCTGGTGGCATAACTTCGGCAACAAAAAGCACAAAGCATGGCTGGAAATCGGCGGCAAACCCACACTTGGAAGTTTTAAGGTTCAGCATATCAGGGATGTGCCGGAAGATTACATCGAATGGATGCGAAATCTCAAACACTACGCAGAGCTGGACCGCTTTGTACTGGTTCATGCCGGGTTGAATTTTAAAATAGAAAACCCCTTTGACGATCTCCGGTCAATGCTCTGGCTTCGTGAGTATGAGATCAAACCGGAGAAAATCGGCGGACGACGGATCATTCACGGCCATGTGCCTGTAAACCTTGAGTTGATCAACCAATCGATCAGAAACAAAATATACAAGTTCATCGATCTGGATAACGGGCCTTACCTTTCGGGAAAGGACGGGTTTGGCAATCTGGTTGCACTGGAACTGGAAAGCATGGAGATGGTGATTCAGTATAATATGGACATGTAGGCAATGAAAGCAATGCAGGCATTGTAAGCAATGCAGGCAATGTAAACAATGCAGAGGATGAAATTGGAAATTGGAAATTAGAAATTGTATAGATTCAGCATAATTTGGTCCACTCGCCCACTCGCCCACTTGCCCACTCGTTCACTCGCTCACTCGTTCACTCGCTCACCATTTTCCTCAGACTCTCCTGAAGTTTTTCCTCAATCGGAAGATAGTTATATCCCAGCCAGAAATTTTCATCCCCTTTGCCAACAAGCTGGTCCCAGCGTTGGTTTACCCCGATGGATTTATCGCCTTTATAATTTTTTATCTTCTCATGGTCGCGGGTGGCATCGGTTACAACCACTTCGGTTTTATGGGCAAATTTCACCTGCTGCTTTCTCACCGGGTTGATAAAGGTGAGCCAGTTTTCGATGCGGATGGTATTCAGATAATACTTGCCATTCCTCTCTGAATAGGTCGTAGTCCATGTCATCACCGGCATCTCTTTGAACCATCCGGACGAATTCAGGAGGGTATAGGCCTGTTTGTATTTTTGTTTCTCGAACGCGTCATATCCTTCAAAACTGGGTTTCTGAGTGATTTTCAGGAGGGCAAAATCAGCTGCGTTGACAAGGAGCTCCCCCTTCCACAGCATCTCTTTCACCCCCTTTTTCTGGTCAAACCAGATGTGGTAGATCTTCCCGCCTTCGGGTTTGATCAGCTCTTCCATTTTAAAAGTATAGTACCGGAACAGCTTCTCATCCAGCACGGTATTGTGATAGAATTCCACAAAATCATGGACGAAATTGCATCCCAGGCATCCGGCGTTTTTTCCAAGGTCGCCAAAGGAATTTACAAGGTTTGTATCGGCGATGACCCGTCCTTTGAGCAATAGCGGTATATTGGACCGGGTACGTTGCTCATTTTCATCTTTGCTCCGGTAGAGATGGTACCCTGTTTTCAAATCTTCAATGATGGCCTCGGTATATTCCGCCAGTTTGCCGCCTGCATATTTCTGCGACCTGATAAAAGCGGTAAGGATCAGCGAATCCCCGCCATAGTTTTCAGGGATATTGGCCACAACGCGCCTGATGATCTCTTCGGGTGAAAGGGCAATGATTTCGACCTCGGATAGTTGCAGCAATTTAGGCTGAAGCGGCCATCGGTTCCCATGGGCTGCAAGCCCCTCAACCGGCCATTTCAATGTTTCATAACCCAGATAGGCAATCCGGAGGGTATCATGGGCAAAACTGACCGGAAAGTCAAGTTTGAACTGACCATCCTCGTTGGTGACTGTTCCAATGGTACTATTTTGGATGGAGATCAAAGCGAAAGGCAGTCTCTCACCTGTTACCGTATCGAAAACCACGCCAGAGAGCGTCACCATTTCCTGTGATATCGCCGCAGTGGATTGTAACACCAGCACCATTAAAATCAGTAACCGGAGAAAACCGGGAATTCTCATGAAATGAATATTTTCTATAAAAATAGCACATTTTATCCGATTGATATTAGTGCGTATCTTTATCACATGAAAATGATCCTGATTACCCTGCTCTCAATCTTCATATCCATTTTGGCCAACACCAATCCGGTGTGTTCCCAGGGAAGTTGGAACCCGCCAGGCGCCGATCTGAGTTTTCCCAGGACTTTGCTCGATAGTACAGCTGTTCCTGCGATCCGTGAAACACTCATGGCTCCTGACATTTTACCGCTGTATCAATCCATCCTGGCGAATGCATGGAACTCCATCCCCATTGAGAATTCAACCGATATTGCCAGGATTTCACGTGCCATGATCGCCAAAGAGGCGGCATTTGCCGTACTGATGGACCGCAAATATGAAAATGGCACGATCTCGCCCATGACTGCAGCAGACCGGGATTCACTGATCCGGAAAAGCCGCGGGCTGCTTGAAAACATGAATACGAATGTGGGATTTCAGCAGGGGTGGGTGTTTTACCAGGAGTGGCAGAACAGGTCGAAAGAGCTGATCAGCTACCTGATTGCTTATGATTTGCTGCGGGGGGCCGGTGTATCCCCGGCAAGTTTGGTCTCATCACGGGATTCGCTGATACACTTTACGGCCAACCTCTATCACAGGGCCATGGATACCTATACTATATTAATCCTGCAGTTTAAATTTTTCAACTTTCAGTTCAACAACCACAGCATCATGACGGCCTCTGCGCTTGGCCTTGCAGCGATAGTCCTTAATGACCTTGAGAATCCGGATCCCGATTTTCAGCCACAAAACTGGATCGATGCCGGTATGTGGAACCTCGATAATTCATTATGGGTACAGGGGGGCTCCTATCCACGGGTTTCGGAGCCAGACACACTGGCCGGTTATGCCGAAGGCCCTGGCTATTTCAGCTATGCTTTTCAGAACGCTTTCCCCTTCATCCGTGCCATGGGAAATTTTCTGCCGGAGGGTGATTATCCCTTTACACTTAACCAAACGATCCGCCAGATCCCAAATCCATGGTATGATTCGCGTTATGACCGCTTGTACGACTGGATGAACAAAATCAGGCTGCCCGATGGTTCCTTTCCTGCCATCCATGACAGCCCTGCAGGTTTTGGAACAACCATCACGGCCCTGTCGGGAAAACCCAGATTCAACATTTCCAATCCGACTTTTACCCCCGACGATCCCTTTATCCGGTCGCAATACATTGCAACCAATGTTTCACACGGGTTGCAAACCGACAGCTTGTTTCAACCATTGCCGGCGGCAGGCAGCCTGGTTTTCCGGTCAACATGGGCACCTGAAGGTATTTACCTGCATTTCATTGCCAAACATGGAATAGCACTGACAGGCGCCAAGTCACATCACCAGGGCGATGCTGGTAGCTTTTCCCTGTTTGCCTACGGTCAGTTGCTTGCCCTCGACCCCGGATATCCGGGTGCTGCTCAAAGCGATGCAGTGAACAAACCCACCGATCACAACCTGATTCTTGTCAATGGGAACGGCCCGAATCCGCCCAATGGCGAATTTGTAAATACCACCACCAATACAGCCAGCATCGAAAATTATTTTGATTCGCCGTCGATCGGTTATGGGGAAGTCAATGCATCGTATTACGGTGCCGGCATTACCCGTAAAATCCTGTTTGTTCATGATAAATATTTCATCTCAGGCGATTTTATCTCCTCTGCAGCCATCAACAATTATACGTTTCAGTTGCACGGGAACGGACTGTCAGGCGCTCTTCCCACAGATGCAACCGGGGCATTTTATCCCGACTTTGCAAATTCGACAGTGATGTACCAGCGTGATTCGGTTCACCTGCTTGCCCTGGTCAGGCATGATGGAACAACCGAAGATTTTGCAACGGCAACCGATTCAATGGCGATTGGCGCCAACAGTTACCGGCACTATACCAAAACACTGGTCACCCGAAGTGGCATCAGCAACATGCTGTTCCTGAGCACGCTTTATCCTTGGATTGGGTCAAAACCGATTGTGAATCAAGTTAATACCGGGAATGACCTGATTGCAAACCTTGTAAGTGACGGAACCCATACAGACTGTATTTTTGCCCAACACGATCATAATCTGATCCCGTTGTCAGGCACCGCCACCGGATTCGCCGAAACCATCAAAGGCAACGGAAACCTCAACCTTTATTCAATCCATACGGATGGTTCCTTTTCGGGTGCCTTCCTGCAAAACGGGGATTCACTTGTTTATGGTTTGCAAACTGTGATCAGTTGCGATCCAGGATCAGATGTAGCTTTTGAGAAAATAAGTGACGGAATATACACCGGATATGTTTCCTCCCCCGGCCAGGTTGCGGTTTTTTCAGATCAGCCGTTACAGGCGGTTTCCGGTCCTGTTTCAGGATTGACCTACATTGCAGACAGGAACCTTTGCCTCATCACCTTCACCGGCAAGGGAAATTTCAGGCTTGAACCCGCCGATGGATTGAGGGACGAACCCGGCCTTTCCGGTTTGAAACTCGAAGTTTTTCCAAACCCGTCGAAGGATGGCATGTTTACCATCATCATCCATTCTCATTCAGGGAGCAAAGCGACATTCACCATTGCCAACATCATGGGGCAGACCATCCAATCCGGAAATCTCAGCCTGCCTGCCGGTGAAACACAGTTTGAGGTTGATCTGTCTGGCTATCCAGCGGGAATTTACCGGTTAAGGATTGTTTCCGGGTTGAGGAGGGTTGGGGTTGGTTTGGTGAGGGCTGGGCGGTGACCGCACCCCCGTAAATTACCGAAAGGACCGCACCCCCGGCCCCTCTTCTGGGAGGAGAGGGGGGAATGCTTGGTTGGCATTGTACCAGGATTAAGCGCTGTGGACCTCACCCCCGGCCCCTCTCCTGGGAGGAGAGGGGAGCGTGCTTGGTTGGCGTTGTACCAGGTTTTCACGGAACCTCACCCCCGACCCCTCTCCTGGGAGGAGAGGGGGGAGTGCTTGGCTGGCGTTGTACCAGGATTAAGCGCTGTGGACCTCACCCCCGGCCCCTCTCCTGGGAGGAGAGGGGGGAGTGCTTGGCTGGCGTTGTACCAATTTAAAAAAGGAGGGGAACAGGCAACCTTAAACCTATCCCCACTCCTCTCACTCAACACACACATCACCAATGAAACACACTAACCTATGGAAGCGAAACAACAAAAAACAAATAATTTAACCCACCCCTTTCTCACTTAACACTTAAATCTTAACACCTAACACATATCTTATTCCTCCAACAACAATGGCTTGATCGTAGTTTCATCGACGAGCGTGAGCAGGTTAGTGGCCAGGTTTTCATGGGATCCAAAATAACCCTGGACCTGCTCTTTTGCAATCATCGTCTGGGCCGTGGTCATCGTTGCGCGGAAGGAAGAGAACCTGTAATTCGCAGGATGCTCGGTTGCGCCATGTTTCCAGGGGTTTTGGTTGACATACCGGATCATCTCCAGGAAAAATGGGGTGGAACGGATTTCCTTTCGCTTGAGTTTGAATTTAAAGACTTTCCCCTCTTTCTCATTGTGCTTGTTATAACCCTTCGAATAACCATTGAAAAGCAAGGCAAAGGGTTTGTACAGACTGCCTTCGGCATCGTCGCGGATTCGGATTAAAAAATGGAGGTGGTCGCTCAGCAGACAATACGCATAAGTTTCCGCAATGGGACAAATATGGATCTGGTAGAGTTTCAGGAAGAACCGATATGCCTCCTCACCTTCAAACAGCGGATCGCCGTTTCTTGCCCGGTTGTATACGTGGTAGTATTTTCCCGGTTCCAACAATGTTGTTTTCATTTTCTGATTTTTAGCTTAATCGGGAAAAAGTCAAAAGGTGAGGAAATTGTTAATAACTTTTTACTTTGTGAACAGCATTCATTGGGATGTCCCTGCTAAAAACGCTCCTGGCATTGAATAATACTCATGATGTCTGTTATAATTAAGGCAAAGTTTAACAGATGCTTTGAGTTGATTTATAGTCACCGAAACAGAGAAAATAATGGCTTTGCCAATTAGGTGGGATTGTGGGATATGGGTGGCGGTGGGGATATGGGTGGCGGTGGGGATATGGGTGGCGGTGGGGATATGGGTGGCGGTGGGGATATGGGTGGCGGTG